>JBEDDQ010000172.1:0-6997 GCA_041176185.1 Armatimonadota bacterium
GAACCATCGTAGGTGACCGTTCCGGCCGTCGGTGTCTCAAGGGTACCAATGATGTGAAGCAGTGTTGACTTTCCACTCCCGGAAGGCCCGATGATTCCAGTTATGGACCCGGCAGTGAACGCAACAGACAGGCAATCAAGGACACCGATGTCGTTCCCACCAGCCGGTGAAAAGACCTTATCGACGCCAGCCACATTAATCGTAACACCCATCTCACACCGCCTTCTTCATTTGGGATGCAAACGCTGCGATGACACCCGTTGCCATGCTATGCGTGCAAAATCGCTCCAGAACCGCAGCCCGTCCGTCACTAGCAAGGGTTGTTCCCCGACCAGAAAGGACATCTCGCAAAACACGCTCATAGTCGCCATCAGTGTCTTGGTCAAACAACGCGACTCCGCCAGTAGCCTCAGCCAGCTCGGGGAACGCACCGTGCATTGGCCCAACGACTGGGACACCGCAAGCGAGCGCTTCGATAACATACAAGCCAAACGATTCGCCATACAACGCCGGGACGCTCAGAACATCCATTGTCTGCAACAAACGAACCTTCTCATCCACAGACACATTGTCGTGGAACGAAACGCTGTCGGCATAACCAGCATCCCGGAGACGGCTCTTGATGGCATCAACGTAGGCAGTATCCGCTGCGGTCTTTGTGCCGACGACGACTAAACGGGCATCGGGGATGGAAGACTTGCACTTGATAAAGGCATCCACAAGGAGATGTAGCCCTTTGCCATAGCACTGACGTGCGAGGTAACCAATGACATTTCCGGCTGCATGTGGAGCAGGTTTGTAGATGTCTGTATCGACGCCATTATGGACAACGTGGACGCGTTCAGGGTCAAGAGATGCCCGTTCAATCATGATGTCCCGATAGGTTTGGCTTACAGCGATAAAGCCATCCACGTGCTTTGAACGGGACTTAACTTCATTCCAGCAGAGGGTGCGGTGCGAGTCCGGGAGCGCATCAAGAAATGTGTCTTCCCCATGTAGCGTGCACCAAACCGTTGCGTTGGTTAGTTCACGCAGCTTGTTGGCGATGCCGACAAGCAGGATATTGGAAAGTAGCACAACATCCGGACGCACATCATCCCGTAGCCACGCTCCGAGGCGGTCAATTTCCTTTAACTGGTGACCATCCTCACCTTTCAGCATCGTAAGCGTCATCGGTCCAAGATCTTTAGCTTGCGTCATCCCTGCGCGCTTCGCCGCACTTGCAAGGGCTTTAGGGGAGTCGAACAGCTGGTCTATCCAGCGCGGAGTTTTGCGAAACACGGGGACTGCGTGTTGCAGATAGACATTGATGCCTCCCATGTAGACGGCGCTTGTGTTTTCATCCGCGGTGTCAAGCGTAGGCGGCAGATAGAGCGGCACAAAAAGCACATCATGGCCGAGGCGTCGCATTTCTTTGGCAAGCGCCTGGTCACGCAGACACGTTCCACAATGAAAGCTTCCGGTTCCTGGTGTCAAGACTGCGATGCGCATTTATCTGTCATCCCCTGCAATTGGTCGTCGTAGGACTAAACGCGATGACTTTGTTGCCGGTTCCCGCATCCACCAGGCAAACATCATCGGTATCAGATTACCGCGCCGCCGCAGTGTATGGAATCGGGTTTATAATCAACCGATTCATGAGTATTCCCGATAACAGCCGCCTCATCTGGCCGGGGCGCAGCGACATGCCGATTGAGACCGTTTTTTCGGCAGCTGACATCAACCGCTGTGAGCATCACCGCATCGGTGCCCCCGAGACATCCACACGCCTTATTCACGGCGACAATCTTGAGGTTCTCAAGTGTCTGGTGAGAGATCAACCACAGAGTATTGCGTGTGTGTATATCGATCCGCCGTTTGGTATCGGGACAGTGTTTCGGACATCACATACATCCGGGAGCCGGGATACAACCACAAGCGACCCAATCGCCTACCGGGATCAGTGGAGTGGCGGGATCGAGGGCTACCTATCATTTATGCACCCGCGTCTTATCCTGCTGCGCGAGCTGTTGACATCCGATGGAGTCATTTTTGTCCACTGTGACTGGAGGGCGAGTGCGCATCTTCGTCTTCTTATGGGAGAAGTTTTCGGACCGGAGAACTTTCGAAATGAGATTCTATGGCGGCGAGCACCAAACCTTGGAAAGCAAGCGGCATCCAATCAGCTGGGCCGCACCTTCGAAAGTATCCTTCTCTTTAGTCGCAACCCGGGCAAAGCACTGCGGGGTCAACACCCGGAAATCACCACTCCTTACCCGCTGACACGGGCCGGACATCCGAAAGGCTGCTTCTTCGATGACATCCGCGGCTGTTGGTACACAACCGCGCCTCGGGGTGACTACACTGATGAAAGTATCGCACGCCTCGAAGCGGATGGAAGAATCCACCGCTCAGCAAGTGGCACGGTTTATATTAAGTATTTTCTGGAGCAAGCTCCGGATGGCTGTTGGGTAAAGCGGCAGCGCGTAGACACTCTCTGGGATGACACAGCTGTTCGGCCACTTCGCCACCGCCCAAAGGCCGAAGACATGGGCTACGACACACAGAAGCCAGAAGGCCTGCTTGAGCGCATCGTCAATTGGGCGACGGTTCCAGGTGACACCGTCCTTGATGCATTTAACGGCTCGGGGACGACGATTACAGTGGCAAGCAAGCTGGGACGAAATGCCATCGGCATCGATGTTGGCACAGCATCCATTTCAATAACCCGTCGACGTCTCCGGGAGTTGCCAGACATCGAATTCTCCGTTGAATCGTGTTCACTGCCGACACTTGACGGCGCGAGAACCGACCTGACCGCAACGTGCATCGATGCGGCTGATGGCGAAGTACACGTGTCTTTACAAGGGAGCGGTATCGACCTCGTTACAGCCTGGGGCATCGGCTACGCAACACAAAATGGATGGGAATGTGTTTGGTATTCGGGGATTATTCGCACAGCTGCGATCCCGATGAGTGCTCAGATTCGCATCCCCAATGGCATCACGCCTGACCAACTAACCGTTCACATTGAAGCGCAGCACGAAAACTTCTCCGCGCCAGTCACGTATTTACCAGAGCTGCCATGACCGCGTTGCCATGACATAGATACCAAGGAGCAGGTTGGTAACGGCGTGCATAACGACGCAGGCTCCCACGGATTTTGTCCGTCTTAGCAGCTGATCAGTCAATAAAGCGTAAGCGACGGCCGCAAGCCACTCGGGGTGAATCGATGTAAACGCGGCTGTAACAACTCCGGTTGCGACCCATGAATGGTTACCAGCAATGACTTTGCGGTAGTCATCCATGTTGTCGATGTAACGCACGAGAAAACCTCGCCAGAAGAGCTCCTCAATCAACGGAACGATTGCCGCGAGACCAATAAAGCGCGTTGTTATCCAAAGCATCCGCAAGCTATCATCGGGAATTGCCGTGAATGGATTGAAGCTGCTTCGACTCCCGATATGTGGGTAGGGAATCTTCTCGATGCCAATCCATAGGGCGATGCCGACAATGCCGAAGACACCACCGGTAATGAGGGCTTTACGCGATAAGGACAGCTCCGGTTTCCACGACTTAGCCGTCAGGCCAAGCGTGATAATCACGATAGCAATCTTGGCGATGTAGGCGAACGGATACAGGTTAACCGGAAGCTTGCCCTCAACAACGTTCAGTCCGATGAACAAAATCATCGGGGCAATCAATCCCGCACTGGTCTTCAGCAGATTCATACCGGGTGATTATTGGCCAAGATACCGGAGAACATCAGGCCAGCACTGCAGAGATTCCATTGGTTACGCGGATGAGATAACCATGGAGCATTAAGGGTGCCGCGATGTCATCCGCGGTGACCGTTTCGCCATCTGCCATCCGGCCAAGAACAGCCCACAGCTGCTCCTCGCACGCTGTGAGGTCAGCATTGTAGTTAGCGAGGTCAACCGCGAGGGCTGCGCGGTCCGCAGGCTCGCCCATCTGAATGTCTACAAGGGCTTCCTGTGTTTCAAGGATGCGTGCAAATAGGTCAGCTGGCGGTTGTTGATGCCGAAGGTCGTGAAGCTGGACATTAAATGTATGCTTCAGAATATACGTTGCCCGTGCAAAGACATCCGAGAGGCGTTTCGCAGCATCCGAAACTAGCATACTGGCAAGCTCGGCATCCGCCTGGACATCCGAGCCTGCAGCAGCAAATCGATCAGGATGAAACTTTAGCGTCAAGCGCCGCGCGGCTGCACGTACATCATCAGGAGTTGCATTTATTGCGACGCCAAGGATTGTAAAGCAGTCATCCTGCGGACTGGGAAACGTGGCGTTCACTTGAGGGTAAACGATGTTCCGCAGCCGCAGGAGCGGACGGCAAGAGGATTTTGAAAGGTGAAGCCACCTTCCATTAGATTCTTGATGTCGTAATCAAGCGTGGACCCGCGGAGGTACTTAGCACTCTTGATGTCAATCACAAAATCGATACCATCTTGAGAGTACATGCAATCGAATTCCTCATCGGGATCGGTTTCCCAATCGATGACATACGACAAGCCGGAGCAGCCTCCGCCTCGTACACCAAGGCGAAGATACTGTCCCTGTTTGCCAAGTCGTTCTTTTTGCCGAAGGACTTGTTTGATGGCACGCTCCGTGAGGACGACTGGCGCATCAGCGATGGCGACTTCCATGTCTACTCAGCAATACCATTCTTCTGGCGGTAGTCGGCGATTGCGGCCTTGATGGCATCTTCCGCAAGAACAGAGCAGTGAATCTTCACTGGCGGGAGGGCCAGTTCTTCCACGATGTCCGTGTTCTGGAGTTGAAGAGCCTCTTCAAGTGTCTTTCCCTTAACAAGTTCGGTTGCGAGGCTTGAGGATGCAATCGCGGAGCCACATCCAAAGGTCTTAAACTTTGCATCTTCGATAACGCCATCGGCGTTAATCTTCAGCTGCAGCTTCATCACGTCGCCGCACTCTGGTGCGCCGACGATTCCGGTTCCAACGGTGGTGTCGGACTTATCAAACGAGCCGACATTGCGTGGGTTGTTGTAGTGGTCGAGGACCTTGTCACTGTATGGCATTTTCTATTTTCCTTCTGGTTTCTTATTCGTCGATAGTTTGAAAAGCAACTAGTGTGGTTGCCACTGAACGGTTGAGAGGTCTACACCTTCAAGGTGAAGTTCCCAGAGCGGAGACATTTCACGTAGGCGCGCCACTTCGGAAATAACCTTTTCCGTAACCCACTCGACTTCTTCAGGCAATGTGAAGCGTCCAAGTCCAAAGCGGAGGGAGCTGTGCGCTAGCTCATCCCCAACACCGAGGGCCTTTAGGACATAGGATGGCTCAAGCGATGCGCTTGTACAAGCGGATCCGGATGACAATGCGACATCACAGAGGCCCATCAGGAGGCTCTCTCCTTCTACAAAGCCAAACGAGATATTTAGGAGGCCGGGGAGACGGTGCTCACGGTTACCATTGACCTGGCACTCAGGGATTTCAGCAAGGAGACGGGCTTCCATCGCGTCACGCAACGCTTGGAGGCGGGCGGCATCGGCAGCCATTTCAGCCTGGCAAAGCGCAGCAGCTTCACCAAACCCAACGATTCCGGTCACGTTAAGCGTTCCGGAGCGGAAGCCACGCTCGTGTCCACCGCCATCGATTTGCGCTGACAAGCGAACACGTGGAGCACGGCGGCGAACGTAGAGCGCGCCGATTCCCTTTGGTCCGTACATTTTGTGTGCGGTGAACGATGCGAGGTCAATCCCGAGTTCTTCGACATTGAATGGAATCTTGCCAACTGCCTGAGTGGCATCGGTGTGGAAGATAATTCCACGTTCCTTACAAATTGCACCAATCTCGCGGATTGGCTGCAAGACGCCGATTTCATTGTTCGCGGCCATCACGGAGATAAGAATCGTCTTGTCCGTGATAGCTGCCTTGAGGGCATCGATGTCAATCAGCCCAGTTTCATCGACTTCAAGGTAGGTGACTGACTTACCGGCTGCTTCGAGGTGCTTGCAGGTGTCGAGAACCGCTTTATGTTCGGTAACCACGGTGATGATGTGGTCGCCCTTTTCAGCATACATTTCCGCGATACCCTTGATGGCGAGGTTGTTTGACTCTGTGGCGCCGCTTGTGAAAACGATTTCACGTGGGTCTGCGCCGATCAGGGATGCTACCTGAGCGCGTGCTTTGTCCACAGCCTCTTCCGCTGCCCAGCCGAATGGGTGGGATTTGGATGCTGCATTTCCGTAGGTGTTGCTAAAAAACGGAATGATGGCTTCGACAACCCGTGGGTCTGTCCGGGTGGTTGCGTTGTTATCGAGGTAGATAGGCAGGGTTACGCTCATTGATTTGCTTTCATTTGTTGGAATTCGTACCCGCCACAGGGGCGAGACTTAGCATTGTTGAATCGGCATAGCGGTCGCCGAGATGGTTGTAGTCAGTGCGCATCACATCGGCAAGAGATGTCTCGGCAAGGAGACGCGCAAGCTCGCTTTGGATTTTCGCAAGCGGGCCGCGGAGATGACATTTTGATGCTTGAGGACACCCGCCACTGGTTTCCCAGCACTGAGCAATCGCGAGAGGACCATCAACGGCTTCTACGACAGAGCGAACGGAGACGTTCACCGGCTCCTTGATGAGGCGGTATCCCCCCGTCGGCCCTGCCATGCCATCGACTAAGCCGGCTTTCGCCAGCGTCTGCATGACCTTGGCAAGCATCTCGACCGGAATCTCGTAATGCGCCGCGATACGGGCTGGACCAACTCGCTCACCTTCCGGCTTAGATGCCAGAAACGACAGCGCGAGAAGTGCGTAATCTGCTTTCTTGGTAAAGGTAAACATGGCCCGAATCCTTGGAGAACATCACCCGAATCACCGACTGACAGAATCACCGATTGTTTCCATCCGTATATTACCCGCTTGGGCTGCGTATTTCATAGTCAGTGATGTTGCTTCCAGCGGGAAATTACAGATGCTGTAAGTCACGAATTTGGAGGCCTGTTATTTGCACCTAAAATCTGGCCCGTGCTATACTT
>JBEDDQ010000173.1:0-2959 GCA_041176185.1 Armatimonadota bacterium
GTATCAATCCCAGCAGCACCGCCACTCACGATAACGACTCCTCGTTCAACAAGATATTTGGCGAACTGTTGTGTCTGACGCTCAGCATAGGCACTCGCATTCCGTGTGCCAACGATTGCAATGCAACGTCTGGATGCTGCCCTGAGGTCTCCACGGGCAAAGACAAATGCTGGCATGAGAGGCGCATTTCGGACGAGGTGAGGTCGTTCGTCGTTGGTAGTCCATGTCACAAAGATGCCTCTTCGGCTGCAGGATTCCAGTTCCTTTTCTGTGACAGGATTGGCCCATGCCTCATCTATACGGATCCGTTGCGCTTTAGTCAGAGCTTCGAGCGGTAGGTCGCAGTGGTTTGTTAATGAAGCAAGGTACGGGACAAAAGTCGCCGCTAGAGGCGGTGGGAGCTCTGCCCGGCTAAGACGAATAAAGTTGGCAAAGGCGATTGGGTGGTCATCAACGGTTATGTTCATACTCTGGCTCCAAATGCAAAAAAGGCGGGCTCCCGTAGGGGAGTCCGCCTTTCAGACTTGGTTAGAATACGTTCCTGAAGCAGATTAGTTCCCGCGTCGTCGACCAGGAAAACCAGATGCGCCACCTAGCGGACGGCCCGCACCAGCTCCGGTCGAACCCGGGGCTGCACCAGGACGATTTCCACCCTTGCCATCTGTTCCAGCGCCTGCGCCAGGTTTGATGTCAGTCTTCTTAGGTGCAACTGGGGCTGACTTGGCTGTTGGAGCGAGGTTATTGTCAACGACAAAGGACCACGTCGATGCTGTCTCGTTACCTGCGTAGTCAGAAACGGTGAAGGTAATCACGTGACGACCATTAGACAGTGGGGGGTCAACCATCTTTCCAGTCGATTGTGTCTGGAAGTATGCCCATCCCTTGAGAGCATCGTAGCCGACTTCAATTGCCTTGCCATCGAGTGATGCCTTTAGAGAATCAACGTTTACACCACTGCCAAAGTCAGCGAATTTGACTGCCGCTGTGAATGGCGGACGTCCGCTGATACTGGTTCCAGTACGTGGGAACTGGTCTGTCGAGATTGGGCCAGTCGTGTCTGGAGCATCAGCTCGAAATGCCGAGAGGGTGCCGTCGTTGGAGACCACCAGTAACGTCCCATCGGATATCGTAAGTGGAGCAACCACAGTGACATCTTTGTTTATTGCTGCCTGATTCGCAGATGAAACATCTTGACCCTGGAAGTTGCTTGCAGTCACTGCAGGACGGTTGCTACTAGCTTCCATCCGGTAGTTCCACTTAACTGTGCCAGACTCACGGTCGACAGCAGTGAGTGTTCCACGGTTGCCAGCAGCATAAATAAAGTTTCCTGCAACAACAGGCGCAGATGAAACTGTGTTTGGAATACGTGCTGGACCATCCCATTCACCACGGCCATTTGCTGCCTTGACAGCGTACAGACGCGCACCGGAGCCCTGGTCATCACGGCATGCCACGTAGACAGTGCCATTCACCGAGACTGGCGCGCCCATGATGTCTTCCGGAAGCTCAGTCGCCCAGCGAAGCGCTCCGCTTGCAGGGAGGATCGCAAACAATCGGCGACCGGATGGGATGTACAAGCTGCCATCGCCGTAGGTCAATGTATTTGGAGTTGCGCCATATGGCAGGCGATACTTCCACTTTGGAATACCCGTAGCCCGCTTGATACCGTGAAGCGTATTATCGGCAGATTGAACAATCACCATGGTGTCAGCAATCAGCGGCGCCGAGTTTACAGCATCACCAGCATCGTAATTCTTACGCCAACCCGGAGCGATTTCACCGGTTTCTGGATTCAATGCGTAGAACGTACCGCTGTTCGAGCCAAAGTAAAGGATGTTGTCTGCCAGAATAGCCGATGAGTTCACCGGGCGGCCGGTATTGAACTTGATGACTTCTTGTCCGGTAGTGGCATCGATGACATACATCGCACCATCGGATGCACCTACATAAACCTTACCGTTCGCTACGGTAGGAGTTGCAGAGAAGACATGGCTTTGTGGAAGACCATTCTCACCTTGAGGGAATGACCAGCGCTTTGCGCCAGTATCAAGATCTAATGCATACAAAAAGCCACCCTGAGTTCCATTACCCTTGGTGACAAAGTAAGCAGTCTTGCCAGATACAACGGCCGCACTGGTGTTTGCATTTTGATAGCCGCCCGTAAAGCGCCAAAGAAGCGCTAGGGGAGGCGCTACTGTCTCGGAGGAGACACCGGTACGCTGTGCATTACCACGGAGCTCAGGCCAGTCAGACGCAGCTGCAGCCGAGACGCAGACTAGCGCGGTCGCAGCCACTGTGCCGCCACAAACCAACTGTGCCCATCGATGGGAGATCGCCATATTGGATACCTTCACGCGTTGTTGGGGCGTCACACTGTGCGCCCGGACGATGCTTGGGGCAAGTATACGATGGTAGTACCGGCAAGGTCAAGCGCCTTGATAGCAATACACCTTTATACCTGATGCATCAATACTCTTTTTACCCGCTATTTCCTAACACAAACCGGGTTACATTTCAGGCGCAGCGCTCCGCTAATGCCTTGGCAGTCGCGTCGACGTTGTTCTGCATAGTCTTAAAAATAATGGCTTTAATCAGCGGTCCAACTAGTGGAATTTCAAGTTGATAGTCGATTTGGCAGTCAAATCGCGTTGTGTTTTCATCCACCGATGTAAACGTCCAAACGCCCTCAAACTGGTCATAATCACCCTTTAATTGCCGGAACGTACACGTACCAGCATCAAGGTCCCAGATATCCTCTTCAGTCCACTTCACTTTCGCGCCAAACTTTGGGACAATACCAACCCAATCGCTGACAACCCGGAGGCCGTCATCGGAGCGCTCCAGCACCGTGACCGATGAAACATCTTCCATAAACTCTGGAAATGCTTCGTTATTTTGTGCGACAGCCAGTACTTTGTCCCGGGATGCCGGGATTATCGCCGAACTCTCAACTCTTGGC
>JBEDDQ010000174.1:0-5894 GCA_041176185.1 Armatimonadota bacterium
TATCGGAAAGCATTGTTGAAGAGGAGCAATACAGGCATGAGCAAGCTGTCCCCTGGGCCTGAACCTCCGTCTCCACCAGCCATCACATAGACGCGATCAAACTCTTGAATGGCGCCGATGGTTCCCATAATTAGGTTGAAGAAAATGTACGGGCTAAGGAGTGGCAACGTTACATTTCTAAACTTTGAGAGGGTACCTGCTCCATCGATGCTTGCAGCTTCCTGAAGCGACACAGGAATTCCCTGAAGGCCTGCAAGCCACAGGATCATTCCTCCACCAGCACCCCATAATCCCTGAACAATCAAGCCAGGCTTCGACCATTCAGGTACTCCAAACCAACCCGGTGGGACGATTTCAAACCAAACGGTAAAGGTTTGTTTCCAAAGTGCATTCACGAGACCCTTGTTTGGATCACCAGCCAGCACCCACATCCAAAGAACCGCAGATGCAATTGCAGGAACAATACTTGGGATATAGAACGCAGTCCGGTAGAAAGCCATACCCTTGACTTTCTGATTCAACAAAAGCGCAATACAAAGCCCTGTAGACATCCCAAGTGGAATACCGATGAGTGCAGTATAAAGCACGTTCCCCAAAGCCTTTACCAAGAGCTCCCGGTCATCGACGAAGAGTTCTTGGAAGTTGCCAAAGCCTACAGAGCGCGGAGCATGCAGAACGTCGTAATCGCAAAATGCGAGCAGCGCGCTGGCGACGATTGGGCCAAGTGTCAATAGAACGAATCCAACAATCCAAGGCCCCGCCATCAGGTAGCCAGCCAACGCATCCCGCTTGGCCATCCTCGAATTACCAAGCTCCTTTCGCATCCGAACAAAGCCGTATCCAACGCCTGCCAAGGTAAGTAATCCGATGACCACCAAAGGTACAGTCGCATTGAAGAGTGGAAGGTTGTTACGCTTCTCTGCTTTGTCGAGCGCCTTTTGTACGATGGCCTGCTGTTCAGACAGTGCGGCTTCCGGTGTCTGCTCACCTAGTGCTGCCCTTTCCATTGCGCGTACATGGGCATCCCAGAGGGTCTGTCCGACAAAGGTTACTGGACGATAGTTAGCCTTTGGAAGGATATCGATGTAGGCCTTTTGGGCGGCATAGAGACGCGTTAAGGTAGGTGGAAACTCCTTGAGTAGCACATCGTTTATCTTGGAGTTAGCCGTAAGGCCAAACACATACGGCCTGCCCAGCCGCTCGTTGTATGCCTTTGCTGCGATGTTGTACGTGCGATAGCCATCCTCGCTTAGCATAAACTTGATGAAACGCCACGCGGCTTCAGGTTGTTTTGCTCCCTGTGGAATCGCAAAGGAATACCCTCCAGTCCACGTGAGCTGTGGGTCCATTCCTTTAAAGCGTCCCGTTCCATTTAACCTTGCTTCAGGGACGGGTGGAGGAGCTACACCAAAATCAAGATCCGGTGCATAGCGGGCGATGTTCGGGATAACCCATGACCCATGAACCACCATGCCAATCTTGCCGATGAAGAATGGGTCTTGCTCTCCCCCCTGAAAGCCAGATTGAAATACATTCGCCGCATTGTAACCACCGGCATCATTGTAGAGGTCAACCAGGAACTGCAATGCCTCTACATTTTCGGGTGTGTTCAGCGTACACGTACGGCCATCCTGGGTCATAAATGACCCGCCATTCATCCATGAATAAATGTAAAACCATGAGTTTCCGTAGTTGCTCAGGTGAGGAATGTAGCCAATACGTTTATAGGTTCCATCTGCGTTTCGCGAAGTAATTTTCTTCGCCATCGCACGCAGCTCTTCCCAGGTACGGGGCGGTTTATCCGGGTCGAGACCCGCATCACGAAAGACCTTGCGGTTGTACATTAACATCCGGTCGTCAATCCCCGTAGGGATTGCATAAACCTTGCCTTGATAGACGGCTTCCTTCCAGGCTGCAGGATAGTAGTTGGATTCCTTAATCGCCTCAGGCCCGGCTTCCTTTGCAAGAAATTCATCCAAAGGCATAAACGTCCCACGACTCGCCCAGTCACCGACTGTAAACCTGTCCTGATGGATAACATCGGGTGGTGCCCCCCCGACAATACTAGTCATCAACTTCTGGGGATTCATTTTCCCAGCGCCGATGGATAGGTTGGATACATCGATGTCCGGGTTCAACCGCTCGAACTTAGCAATTTGTGCATCCAACCCGGCAGTTTCCTTACCAGATTGAAGTCCCCAAACTACCAATTTTGTTTTTTCAGCCTTGGCAATCGCTGGCGATATGACAAGGAGAGTTGATGCTAACAATGCACAAATGATGGGTCGAACAACACGCATCTTCACGTGGCATATCCCCCTTCTACGAGCCAATATTAGGAGCGATTGTGCTGAATTACAAGGGTGTCTGGAATACACTCTTACGTGCAACCTGCAATTTCAACCAACCGATTGGGTATAGAAACGAATTTTCAACTATCGCAGGATATTCCCGTTGAAATTACCAATGAACTGGTAAGAGTAATCGGAGGGACTATTCCGGATTATCGCTTCTGGATTCCTGTTAATCCGGAAAGTGAATCCTGTACCGGTGCTGACCTTGTTCGCAGCGCCAGAGCTTCAAAAACGCACTTGCTACGTTCATCTGGGTCAGCTGTAAAACGCTCACAGACGCTGCAACAGTTTTTATCACTTGGATTTGTGTTGAACACGATGTACATCCCGGAACTCCGCCTCGCTGAAGGTGTCGTTGTATCAATCGCTTGTCATCAGGAACCCTTCAATTTCCATCCGCGCCTACTTACAGACGGTAATCAAATCGATGGATGTTTAGTAACATTCACCTATGCAGAAGGGTCACTAAACAGTTCCGTTGAGTTGATGATTATTTCTGTCATTTGTCGGCTTTGTGGATTCTCACGGATGTAAAATGAACTAGTTTAACGACACTGAGTCAACGTTTTTAACGGAGTAACTAATGCTTAGATTTGACAATCGCGAACCGCTGGAATTACGTAATTTAGAGATTATTCCAAATGCGATGCCATTTGCCGAAGGCAGCTGTCAGATCAACCTTGGAGACACACGTGTTCTATGTACAGCTACGGTTGAGGAGCGTGTGCCGGGCTGGATGAAAGGTAAAGGCAGTGGCTGGTTAACAGGTGAGTACGCCATGTTGCCGCGCTCGGGTAGAGATCGAAATGAACGCGATCGCCTTAAGCCAAATGGTAGGACCATCGAGATCCAACGTCTCATTGGCCGCAGTCTGCGGGCAGTGGTAGATCTTGAGCGGCTGGGAGAGCGAACGATCATTCTCGATTGTGATGTTATCGGGGCTGATGGTGGTACCCGCTGCGCATCAATTACGGGGGCCTACGTGGCCCTTTGTCTAGCAGTCAATAATTTAGGATTGTCCAAAAAATTCATCACGGGGCAAATTGCAGCAGTAAGTGTGGGAGTTCTGGGAGGCGTTCCCCTCTTGGATCTCTGTTACGAAGAAGATAGCCGGGCACAAGTCGACATGAACGTCGTCGGGCTCGCTGATGGCCGCTATGTCGAAGTTCAGGGAACCGCAGAGGGATTGCCTTATGACCGTTTGATGATGAACAACCTTCTTGACGTCGCACAGGTCGGTTTGGATCTTCTCTTCGCAGAGCAGCTAAAGGCAATTAATCGCTAATGATCTCCAGGATGATTCTCGCGACACTTAACTTGCATAAAGTTGAAGAGCTGCGGCAAATGCTGTCTGATTTCCCAATAGAAGTCTGTTCAATGCGTGATTTCCCGGGCATTCCAGAGCCAGAAGAAACTGGAAGCACGTTTGCCGAAAATGCTGCGATCAAAGCGACCGCAGCATCGTTGTTCACTGGGCTGCCAGCACTCGCTGATGACAGTGGGATATGCGTGGATGCATTGGATGGCGCTCCTGGTATTTTCAGTGCACGCTGGGCAGGCGTAGATTCGAATGCGGATGCTTGGATAAACAAGACTTTGGACTTACTGAAAGACGTTACAGAAAGTAAGCGTACTGGACGGTATGTCTGCGCCCTTTGCCTAACCAGTGCAACGGGCGAGGTTATCGCAGAAACAGAAGGCACCATGGAAGGTAGGATAGGAACATCACGACTCGGGACTGGTGGATTTGGTTATGACCCGATATTCCTCGTCGCTCCGAACTTTACTCTCACTGCAGCGCAGCTGACATCAGAAGAAAAGCATGCCATCTCCCATCGTGGTGTTGCACTTCGAAAAATGTTGGATGTGATGCGTACGATTAATCTGCAGGGGTAAACCCCATCCACCGAAGGACATCGGGCAATAGCCGGTTCCAATACTGCCAATCATGACTGCCATCACTGATTGTGTACGTAACTGGTATTTTCAATGCTTCAAGGCGCGCATGAAATGTCTGATTGTCGTCAAACAAAAAGTCGGATTTCCCACAATCCATCCACAGCTTGGGTAACTGATTCGACTTCACGCAGCGTTCTGCAAGACTCAAGAGGTCATGATCCGACCCAACAGGATTGCTACCAAAGATGCGGGTCATTTCAACTTGAAATTCCATGTTCCGAAGTGGGTTTATTACGGGTTGTGATCCAATCATCAGTGCGCCGGATAGGCTGGCAGCATGTCCATAAGTTCGAGGGCTGGACAATGCAAGTCGAAGTGCACCGTAGCCTCCCATTGACAACCCCGCAATGAATCGCTTATTTACGGATTGAGCCACGGGGAACCACTCTTCGACCTTTGATACTAATTCGGGGCCCATCGCGTCTCCCCACCTAGGCCCAGCTTCTGCATTTGTGTAAAACCCTCGACCGCCATTTGGCATCACGACAACGATGTCACACGTCTCGACATAGCGCTCGACGGATGATCTGCGATGCCAAATCGAATGATCATCCGATAATCCGTGCAAAAGGTACAGCGTTGGTTTTCCGACTGGTCCAGATTCCGGTATCAATATCCTGGCACCGAGCTGTACACCAACGGCCTCTGAGAAGTAGGTTGTCTGAAATTCAATCATTCGTTATCACACCGCCGTTACGCAAAACTATAAAAAAGGTTCATTGCAACAGTACAATTTCGTGGTTACAATGCGCCCATGGTAGTGGACACACACAGTTAATACCCAGAGACAGTACTACCATTTGTTTTAGGAGGACTATTCCCAATGGCCTACAGCCATGTTTCAGCAAAATCTGGAAAGACATTCTATCTTCATGTCCGCAACACCGTCCGCGGTGAAAAAACCATCCCGTTTTACTTCTTCGCAGGTGAAGTAAAGCCGACGACCGAAGATACACAGGCACTTGATACGGTGCCAGCTGGCTATGTTGTTACGGAAAGTGAAAAGACTGGATTGCCGCTCTTGAAGCGTGGCTAAACCTGATTTCAGTTTACGTTTGAGTGGTCTGATGCGAAGTTGCATTAGACCACTTTTTTGTTTAGATTTACCCAACTACCTATGTTGACATCGTGGACCTATAGTAACCCTGCTGTAACGCTTCAAATGACGCCTACATTTTGATTTCGTGAATACTCTCGTGATGATTAGCGGCGTCGTTGCAAGATGTGAACAACGACCTTTTGTGAAGAAGATGGACGGACGTCGAGCGTTGCAGGCGATATTGACACGTTTCTAAAAGATGGCATGATCCCGTTTCGAGGCTGTTGGCTGGCCTGAAAGTGCGCTTCGCCGCTGGGTACCAAAACCCTTGTTGGTCTATCGCGGAAAACAACGTGTGTCGTAATCCAACGTCGTCCCTTATCCATTCCGGATATCTCTAGAAAAACCGGCTGTGTATTCAAGTTGCTCTTGTCATCAATCTCAAATTCGACATAGTTGCCCTTTGCAATAGTAAGCTGTTGCAAATCCACAGTGTCGCCACCAGAGCATTGGATTCCTGATACCGGAGCAGTACACATATC
>JBEDDQ010000175.1:0-3940 GCA_041176185.1 Armatimonadota bacterium
AGCAGGATCCCAAAGTCACCGCCGAACGACGACTTGCGGCAGCATTTTATGGTGTCGGGGAGAGTTCAACATCTGAGCCACCATCGCAAACCACCCTCCTTGGCTGGCTCCGGGAAGCTGGGCTACCTACCGATAGCCATGTACATCTGTGCAGCGGTATCGATGAAGTCATCACACATATCGAAAAGTGGGAAGAACTCCGGAGTGGCTTGCCGTACGACACCGATGGGATGGTTGTCAAGGTCAACGATGCTGACATGCAGCGTCGTCTCGGTGCGGTCGCGCGTGCTCCGCGCTGGGCGATTGCTTACAAGTATCCGGCACAGCAAGTTGAGACGATTGTGGAAGACATTTTGGTACAAGTTGGACGAACCGGTGCCGTTACACCACTTGCAAAGTTACGACCTGTAAGCTGTGCCGGAGTAACTGTTAGCCGTGCGACGTTACACAACCAGAGTGAAATCGACCGTAAAGATGTTCGTATTGGCGACACAGTGGTCATTCAGCGTGCCGGAGAAGTGATTCCAGAAGTCGTTTCCGTCGTGATTGGACAACGCGCAGAGTCATCAGAGCGGTACGTAATACCAGCGCATTGCCCGAGCTGTGGGACAGAGTTGGTACGCCCGGATGGTGAAGCGGTTATCCGATGCCCAAATGTGTCGGAGTGTCCAGCTCAATTGCAGACGCGGCTCGAGCATTTTGTCAGCAGATTAGCGTTTAACATCGATGGCCTAGGTGGAGAGCGTCTTGCCCAGATGATTGATGCCGGGATTGTGACCTGTGCTGCGGACATTTTTAGAGTCACACCCGCACAGTTATTAGGTTTAGACCGGATGGGAGCGAAGCTGGTTGACAATTTGATGGCAGGAATTGATGCAAGCCGAAAAGTCAGTCTGGCGAAATTCATTTATGCACTTGGCATCAGGCATATTGGAGAGCGTGCATCTGAAATTCTTGCGAACCACTTTGGAACGCTTTCGGTACTTAGACTTGCGACCACCGATGAGCTGGTCAAAGTTCATGAGATTGGGCTCAGTACGGCTGAGTCGGTAACGGAGTGGTTTTCCAGACACCAGGAAACGATTGATGACATCTTGTCAGCGGGTGTTGATGTCGAAGATGCAGCAGTCCCCGTCTCGCGGGACATCCTCTCCGGTCAGGTTTACGTGTTTACGGGCGCGCTCGAGCGTCTTACCAGAGAGAGTGCAGAGGCGCTGGTCAGATCGCTCGGTGGTACGGCAACAGGATCAGTAAGTAAGAAGACAACCTGCCTTGTGGCAGGTCCCGGGGCTGGATCAAAGCTTGCTAAAGCGGAGGCACTAGGTGTCCAAGTGATCGACGAAGCGGCATTCATTGCGAGCTTACCGGATGACGTCGTAGAGAGTCTTTAAGGGTTACGTCGCGTTACGGGCACCTAGCCGGGTTTTTCAACGCCTCGACTAGGCGGCCTGTTTGACCGATGCCGGCACATGTGTCGTTGGTTTAGCGATCCGTTTTCCTGCCTTGCTCTCATACATGGCGCAATCTGCGTGGTGTAATAGCGATTCAAGATCATTGCCATGCTCGGGGAACATCGCGACTCCGATACTTGCAGATACTGAAACGCGTTGCGTCGTTTCCCCGATGTGGGTAAGTGACATTTCCGAGATGGCTGCGCTCAGGCGTTGAGCGATGTGTTTTGCCGACGACTTATCTGTATCAGGTAGCAGGACGACAAATTCATCCCCCGCATAGCGTGCGACAACATCCTTATCGCGTAGCACGGAATCAACAGTATTTCCAAGCGACTTGAGTACTTCGTTCCCAAAGACGTGTCCAAAGGAATCGTTAATCTTCTTGAAGTTGTCCAAATCGAGCATCAGGATTGAGAATGGAACACTGGATGCTTCGGCTCGTACAACTGCCCGTTCAACGACTGTGGTGAAGTAACGTGCATTTCGGAGGCCTGTCAGGACATCGGTGATGGCGGATTCCCGATGTTCTTCCAGCTCTGTTGCGTTATCAATACCTCGTGCAACAAAGCCACCAACATTGGTCAGGATGCGCAGGTCTTCGTCATCAAAGCCTCCCACGCGTTGATGATAGAGATTGATAGTGCCGACCACACGGCCATTTACTTCCATCGGGGCGACGATAGCCGTGCGTGGCACAAACCAAGCTGCCGTTGCCGCCTGAAGCATCAGGTCGGTCGAGTCGTAATCCCCCACAAAGCCAACTCCGGATTCGATGGTCTTGAAAGTCGGCCCCGATTTTCGGTCGATGCGTGCGGCATTGAAGAAGTCTGAATTCATACCGCTGACGCTTACGGCGCGAGCGATGCTTCCAGATCGCAGGATGATGGCGCAGGTGTCAGCCTGGAACAGAATGCGAATCCGTTCGGCAATCATGTCGGTCGTTTCTCTGACATCCCGGATGGTTGAGAGTACCTGTGAGACTTCAAAGATCGCGGTGTATTCAAAGGATGCCCGATTGATTGCGGTAGCGACTTCAGTAGAAACAGCATCGGGTCGTACGGTAACTGCAGCGAGGCTTGGATTTTCGATAATCACTTGCTCAAACGCAGCAACAACGCTCGGATCAAAGTGTGTGCCAGTTGTATCCTGAATATGCAAGAGCGCTCGCTCATGGGTCCAGCCCTCCCGGTAAGGTCGATCCGATGTAAGTGCATCGTAGACATCCGCCACAGCGAGAATACGTCCTCCGAGGGGGATGTCCTGTCCAACCAGGCCATCCGGGTAACCGCTGCCATCCCACTTTTCGTGGTGATGCTTAACAACACCCATCACGGGCCCAGGGAAGTTAACTGGCTCAAGAATCCGGGCACCGATTTCAGCGTGTTTCTTGACCAAAGTGAACTCATCATCCGTAAGGCGCCCAGGTTTATTCAGGATGTGTTCCGGGATGCCCAATTTGCCGACATCGTGAAGGGCAGCACCAATCTCGATGGCTTGTACATCGGCTTCAGACAGACCAAGGCGCCTGGCAATGGCGACCGCTAACTTGCGGACACGGCCAATGTGCTCTTGCGTGTATCGGTCTTTGGCATCGATTGCGAGCGCAAACGCCTCCACCGTTGACTTCAGAAGGGTTTCAAGAGCATCGTTACGTTCAACCAGCTCACGTTTTAGTTTTTGTTCACGGAGGACCAGCATTCCGATTGGTGCAGCGATGACAACGAGAGGCAAAACGACTTCGTAGCGCCCTCCGGAAAGATGAAGACCGATGCGAATCGCTGCGACGATGGCGGCTCCGGCAAGGTAGCCGGGAAGTGTGGAGTAGAGGTCCTTAAGGATGGTGAGAAAGCGTGAACCCGAGGAGGCGGACTGGACCGCGGCGAGGAGGAGGACGGAGATGAAGTGGTGGATGAGTGCAGAGGCTACTGTTTGTATGGCAATCATTACAATTGCGGATCGGCCGTAAATATTTAGATCAAAGCATAGTCTTGTCAAGAGTGTGACAACGATGCTTGAAGCAAAATTGAAAACAAACACATATCGACTGTTTCGGTATTGAACGTTCTTTACGAGTCCTGCCAGAATTGCGAAGAGGCTAAGTTCGATTGTTGATAACTGTGACACTGCAAATAATGAAACAAGAAATGAAAGCGATAGGTTAGAGTTGTTTGGTAGCAGACGGCTAGCAACAGTTACTGATGCCTTTAGGTTTGAAAAGTACGAACACAAAACAAAGATGACAATCTGTATCAATCTTACTTCGTGAGAGTATTCAATCGAATTCGCCATCAAACAAGTAGTCAACAAAAGCACGGCGAATAGTGCCACTGAAGTAATAACTAATCTCTGCCCCATAGGGTAGTACATCGGAACATTGGCAAACCAACAGTAGTAGTAGTGGCAAAAAAAACCTACAACTTACCAGTTGTAGTTTTCCTTAAAGTATCAAGGCTAACTTTCCAGCCCCGAGACCACCATTCCAGGAT
>JBEDDQ010000176.1:0-3336 GCA_041176185.1 Armatimonadota bacterium
TTTTAGTCGACATTAATAGAACTAGTGCGTAGGATTTTTGCGCTGATTAGAGAGCAGAACCGCACTTGGGACAGGGTTCATCCCGATCGACTGTTCTGCAGAGCTTTTGGAAGTTCTGAACTACCAGGAGAACATACATGTCGACGTATTTTTAAGTTGAAGTGAATTTATTTAGTGCGTTAGATTTTTTTCACTGATCAGAGAGCAGAACCGCACTTGGGACAGTGTTCATCCCGATCGACTGTTCTGCAGAGCTTCATGAAGTTCTTACTTATCAGAAGACCAGACATGTAGTCACAATTTTAGTAGACATTAATAGAACTAGTGCATAGGATTTTTGCGCTGATTAGAGAGCAGAACCGCACTTGGGACAGGGTTCATCCCGATCGACTGTTCTGCAGAGGTTCTGGAAGTTCTTACTTATCAGAAGACCAGACATGTAGTCATATTTTTAGTCGACATTAATAGAACTAGTGCGTAGGATTTTTGCGCTGATTAGAGAGCAGAACCGCACTTGGGACAGGGTTCATATGGGGATGTGATGAATGCCCCGCAAACAGCGCAGTAGCCGGATTTGTCGGGTATACCTTCTCCGCCTTCCGGCATTGCCTCACCCTCGAAAAGTTTGGAGAGATCGTAGCGGTCTTGGCGGGCTTGCCGTAGTGCGACAAGCCCGTACCATACGCCAACTCCCCCACAGACAATGACCATAACGCCATAGATACGTGTAGCTGGACTCAGGAGAAATGCCGCACCCATCACAGTGAGGAGCCCTCCAGCAATCAGCCCCAAATATTGTCGCACGGTCTTACTTGCTTCCGAGTGCATCAGCACCCAGCTGCGGCGCGATGCCGATATACGTTTCCGGTCGAAGAGCCTTCAAGCGTTCTAATGCGTCAGCAGAGAGCTCCAACGTATCGAGAAAAGCGAGCATTCCTGCGGCATCAACGCGCTGGCCACGTGTCAGTTCCTTGAGGCGCTCATAAGGACGATCAAGCCCTTCAACACGCATCACGGTCTGAATAGGCTCGGCCAAAACCTCCCAGTTACGGTCCAGCTCGGCAAGCATGAATGCGCGGTCAGCTTCAAGCTTTCCGATGCCTCGTCCGGCAGCAACCAATGCAAGCAGCGCGTGTCCAAACGCCGTTCCGATGGCCCGTATTGCACTTGAGTCACTGAGGTCACGCTGTAGACGCGAAACCTGAAGCTTCGCTCCTAAATGATCAAGGAGACTTACCGCCAATCCAATATTTGCTTCACTGTTTTCAAAGTCGATAGGGTTGACTTTATGAGGCATCGTGCTGGAACCGATTTCGCCCGCTACTGTCTTCTGACGGAACACTCCCACACTGATGTAGGCCCAGATATCCCTGTCAAAATCCAGAAGGATTGTCAGGAAGCGTGACCAGGCATGAAAAAGTTCTGCCATATAGTCATGCGATTCAATCTGCGTGGTCAGCGGGTTATAGGTAAGACCTAGTCCCGTCACAAAGCGCTCAGCGATGGCCGGCCAATTTGCAGCAGGAAAGGCTACGATATGCGCATTGAATGCTCCCACGGCTCCGTTTATCTTGCCAAGAAATGGGACGGCACTGATTTGCGCCAGCTGCCTGTTCCAGCGATGCACAAATACCGCCAATTCCTTACCAAGCGTGCTTGGACTAGCCGGTTGGCCATGGGTTCGTGAAAGTAATGGTGCATCTAGAAGCGGCGCTGCTAGGTGGCTAACCTTTGTAACGATCTCACGCGCCTTTGGAAGCATCACTTCATGAACTGCCCCCTTCAACATGAGCGCATGGGACAGATTGTTTATGTCCTCCGATGTACACGCAAAGTGGACCCACTCGGTGAGATCTGCAAGGGATGTATCCGTAAGGTTATGCTTGATCCAATACTCGACGGCCTTGACATCGTGATTCGTCGTACGCTCGATTTCCTTGATCGCTGCTGCTGTATCGTTATCGATGCTTCGAGCAAGCTGTCGCAGGTTTTCGATTTCGTCAGCTTGCATCGCCCGAACCGCAGGCAATGATGGCTCGCTTGCCAGATGAATAAGCCATTCAACTTCGACCCGAACACGGGCACGAATCAGTGCAACTTCGGACAAATGCGCTTTGAGAGGCGCAACACTTGTTTCATACCTGCCGTCTATCGCAGACAATGCATCAATTGACATACTTCACTCTAACTTCCTGAACCGTCCACAACCTTGGCACTTGCTCCCCACGCTCCACTCCAGGTTGCCCCCGGGCTCAGCCGTGTAAGTCCCCACTCCTCATGGTTGAACCCATCGGATGTACAGCTCATCGGCTCTATCGCGAGCGCCCGTCGTTTCCGACCATCCACCAATGTATCCCCGGTAAAGAGCACACAATTTGGAAAAGCAGTGGCATCCATCCAGACATTCACATCCAATGTAGCTCCGGAGAGCACAACCGTTGGCGTTTCACCTTGGGGAGTGACAAAGCAATTATCAATGACCTGTGCACCGATAACTCGGGGACTTCGATAATCTACGCCAGCATCGGAGACATCAAGAATCTCCCCTGTCGGAATGAGGGCATCAAACTCAAGGACCCGGTCAAACGGGACGGAGAGTGTGCACGTATCGACATAGTCATCGCCAGTGACAAAATAACTGTGGAACCCAATCCCAAAAGGTGCATCCGTATCCGAGAGGTTCTTGGCGGTCGCCGTAACACGAAGCCCCGACACCGATAATGCGTAGTGGAGTTGTAGACCGATGCTAAACGGGTAACCGCTAACGGGAGATGTAACGACACCCACAGTGACTTCAGATGCAGATTGCGCAATTACATCCCACTGAAGTGTCCGGACAAACCCATGGATGGCATGTTCACCTGAGCGCTCGTTGATGGCCAGCTGGTAATCATGACCATCAAAGTGGTACTGGCCCTTGTTGATACGACCGGGAAAGGGCGCGAGGATGTCGCCTTCTGCCCCTATTCGGTCGTCAAAGTCCGAATATGAGGTCGTGACAGCATGGCCATGTAGCCACAGCCCCTGCAATCCGCCGCCACGTAGACAGATCTCTGCTTTGTAGCCAAACCCGGCTATCGTAATGCTCCTCATCACAGCCCCCTCGCAGCCATCCAGTTAGCACATGCCTCAAGCTTATCTGTCCCAATCCAGCTCACACCAGCCGCATCGAGGAGTCTCCACCCCGTAGGCGTGTCCGGGAGGCCCCAGAACCTCGACTTTATCCCAAGGTCATCCGCGCGCCGGACATACTCAGAGAGCCAATCCCTGTGTTTTCGCGTCATCAAGCCACTACCAAACCACGGGATGTGTGACAGCCAAGCCTCACTCACCATC
>JBEDDQ010000177.1:0-2938 GCA_041176185.1 Armatimonadota bacterium
CGTTCCGGGGGTTAGATCTTTGGTGGGAACGGAGGACCATCCGTGTTGCCGAGCTTGAAGGTCCCGAGGGTCCTTGTCTCGTTGGCTTGGATAGGCGCTGCAGGGAAGCCATCGGACACGAAGTCGTAGAGCTCACCGCCAAGATATCCGGAGCGGTAGAAGCGGTCTGTTCCATTGGTAGCCTTTGGTGCTGCGAGGAAGCCGTTCTTGGATGTTGTGAATGCGCTGCATTTCAGGGAGAAGGTGCCATCCACGCCGGTTGTAGCGGATGCACCGTTCAATGTAACGACAACACCTTCGATAGGGCTGTCATTATTATTGATGTCGATGACCTTTCCGGTGAACGTGGCCTGACGCGTGTCGGTGCCACCGTTATCGTTGGATCCACCGCCGCATCCAGTGATGGCCAATGCCACAGCGGACAGGGCACAGCAGCCAAGCATGGCGCGTCTCGTCCATGTCTTCGTCGTTGCAGCTACAGCGCTGGCAGTCTCGACCTTCATTCGGTACCTCCGGAAGTCGGCATACTCCTGTGTACATACACAGACCGACAATCGACCCACAGTATAACGGAACTCACGATTTACCTGCAACCAGATAGATTTTGGTGTGCATCCGCAATATGGACTCTCACCGTGTTGGTATCCTTCACAAGGATGGTAGAAAAACAGCATCCAATTACAATCTGGATGATTGGCAACGGGTTGTGGAATGTGTGTACAGGGATTAATGCTCGCAGGAGATGCCAGACATACTGTATTGTGCATCCATGCTCAGCGTCATTCTTCCTTTGACATTTGCCTTGATTGCGCCATCACAGGACCCGGCAAAGCCAACTGCGTTTAAGCCAAATCCGGATGCAGTCCGTGCGCGTGACATGTATGCCGACCTTCGGCTTCTTGATTCGCTGGTTCCATTGGAGCTCACGAAAGATCAGATTACGCAGCTGTTGGTCCCGATGAAAGCTGCGCAAAAAGAGTACGAGGGCTTGTTGAAGCAGGCGGATGATGCGGCTAAGGGTTTAGCGGATGCATTAACCGAGGCGCGCAATGCTGCGATTGAGGGAAAGAAAGCACCAGCCGAGCTCAGCAAAAAAATTGATGACTTGGGCAAGTCAGCGGAGACCCGTCAGGTAACTGCCTATCAAAAGTCGGTTGAAGCGACGCTTGCGGTGACATTGAAGGTGTTGACGGCTCCGCAGAAGAGCGAACTGTTGCGTCAGAGTGAGAAGGCATTTGGCGGCAAGCGTGTCCCAAAGGCATTTCAGAATAACCCGGAGAAAGCCCCTAAGGATCAGGTTGAGGCATTGGCCTTGATTGAGTTCGTAAAGGGTGTCTTACTGATCGACAGGACCATCATTTTGCTTGAAGCGATAGCTGAGAAGAAATAGCTTTTCGCTGCAAATGTGAACAAGCGGCCCCCGGAGGGGGCCGCTTGTTGTCTTTAACGTCAGGCTTTTCGCAGCTGCCATGACTCATCAAAGAATCCGGCATCCAGCACTTGCTGTGGCCCATCCGCAACCCGTACAACACCCCAATCTGGTAGCTTTGGTGTATGCAGGGCATTGGAGCCGGCGCTGTGCTCATACCAGGTGTAGCCGGAGTTGAGCACAATGTACTTCTCAGGGTTCAGTGGATTTGGGTAAACGAGGACAGGATAAGCTTCCGTTGGACCATAGAGCCGCCCGTTTACCGAGAGTCCACGCTTATCCCACTTGATTGGCAGCTTCCCAATCACCTTCCCGAGGACAGCGTTGCTCTGCGGGTCTCCCCAGACCACGATATGTGACTCTGAGATTTGTTTGGCAGTCAGGTCGCGATCAGCAACAGTCGGCATTTCGCCGCGGAAGAAGCGCTTCCAATCACCCGCTGCACGCACGCGTTTCTTCTCAAGAAAAGCTCCTGTGCTGCCAACCATTGGCGTTCCGCTTGGCGAGACAAAGATTACGCTGTCAAGAAATGCATCATCCACTGGTCCCTGCACACCATGGTGTTTGACCAGCTCTCCGCGCTTTGCCCGGAGGTGCGCGGCGGTCATCCACTTGCCATTTTGATTTACATAAATCGCACCTGACGTCACGGTTTGTCCATCAATAGTGACGCGCTTTGGCGCTGGATCGAGTGTCAGAGAGAAGCTCTCAACACCCTTTGTTTTGACATCCACTCTGTCGCCGCTTGCTGAGCGTGTGGCATCCACTAGTGATTCGGCGTAGTGCTCTTTGAGGCGATGAATGGTCACCCAATAGTGGCTGTTATAGCGCAGCGTCCAGGTGGTAAAGCGTACACGTTCCGGGTTGCGGGTACGTCCTTTGTTTGCAGCAGCTGTGACAAAGGTCTCGATGACCGGCTTGCTGTCCTTGTGGTACCAGTGCCCGGTATCGGGTCCTGTCACACGTGGGAGCTCAAGCCCAACGGATTTCATCGCCTTTTCCATCGCATCCGCTGCCTGCTTCTGTCCATCCTTGTCGCCGTTATAAGCGATTGTCGGGAGATTGGAGAGGTTGGTTGGCCAGTCGGTGGCGTCGTACCATTTCCAGAGCTGGACCTGCCATTTCGGGAATGTAGCTCCATTGGAATAGGAGCGTTGGAACTCAGGCGTCTCGCTAAATCCGGCTCCTGGCGCTGCGGCGGCCCATTTGTCGGCGTGGTGCACCGCGAAGTGCCACGTCGCCCCACCGCCCATCGAGAAGCCACGCACAGTGATACGGTCATCATCAATACGGTACCGACGCTGAACATCCGCCATCGCTTCCAACGTGTCCGTTTCGCCGGCGACGTGATTTGCGTTGCAGAAGCGTCCGTATGGATGCAAGACAAAGACATTATCGGGAGCAAAATCGCCAAGTGACTTACGGCGGCCATCTAAAAACGACAGCTCGGTCAGCTGTTCGCCACGGCCATGGAACCAGATATCCAATCGGTAGCGTGCCCGTCCGCGC
>JBEDDQ010000178.1:0-4560 GCA_041176185.1 Armatimonadota bacterium
CGATGTACTTGTGAACAATGCTGGTATTTTCCGTCTCGAGCCGATGCTTGATGTTACAGAAGAGACCTACGACCTCCTCATGGATATCAACCTCAAAGGTGCATTCTTTGCCCTTCAGGCAGCCGCTGCCGAAATGCTTAAGAACGAAACAGGTGGTGTTGTCGTCAATGTTGCCAGTGCTGCCGGTCGTAGCGGACGTCCGACACAGACGATTTACGGACTCTCAAAAGCCGGCATGGTCCATATGACAAAGTCTGCTGCGATTGCCCTCGCACCAAAAATCCGCGTCTGCTGTGTGTGTCCAGCGGCGGTTGACACCGACATGATGGCGGCAAACTTTGCGGCGCGTCGTGCCGTTTCCGGGGATGCCGAAGCAGAAGCATTCAAAGCTAAGCTACTCCTTGGACGAATGAGCACCGCTCAGGAAGTTGCAGACCTCGTGATTTACCTGGCATCCGACAAGGCTGCGTACATCACAGGCGGCTCCATCGATATCTCCGGTGGATTGGATATGCACTAGGCGATAAGCCCTGTGATTGTGCTGATGTTTGTCTAAACGGCGGGGATGGAAGTGGGACGTATGGAAGCCAGAGCGTTACAAATCAATGCTGCGGATGATGTTGCTGTGTTGCTGTCGCCAGCAATCGCTGCAGGAACACATCTTGGGGGACTGGATAAAGACATCACCACGCTTTCAAGCGTGATGAGCGGTCATAAAGTCGCCCTTCATCCAATCAAGGCTGGAACACCTATCATCAAATATGGTCAGCCTTTTGCTGTCGCCACAGAAGACATTGCAGAAGGCGAGTGGGTTCACACACATAATGCCCGCACAGCTCTCGGCGCGAATGAAGCCTACACCTTTGGCGGCCCTACACCATCCCCGGCAGCCTCCGGCCCGATGCCAACATTCATGGGCTATGTCCGTGCAGATGGTCGTGTCGGAATCCGACAGGAAATCTGGATTTTGTGCACGGTGGGGTGCATCAACAAGATTGCTGAACGCGTCGCCCGCGAAGGCAACGCATTGTTGTCGAAGGCAAACGGCGGGCATCTGGATGGCGTTTATGCATTCACACACCCTTATGGTTGCGCACAGATCGGTAGCGACCTCGGTCAAACACGCCAGCTGATTGCCGCACTCGCAGCGCATCCAAACTGTGCTGGGGTCCTTCTGATGGGTCTCGGTTGCGAGAACAATCAGCTCAAAGACCAGATTGCTGCATTCCGAAATGCCGATCCGAACCGAATTCGGTCCTTTGCTGCTCAGGAATTCGATGATGAATTCGCAGAAGGTTTGCGCCTGCTAAATGAGCTTGCGGATGTTGTCAAGGATGATGTCCGTACGGAAGTTCCGATTAGCAAGCTTGTTCTCGGGATGAAGTGTGGTGGCTCGGATGGCTTTAGCGGTTTGACAGCTAATCCGCTCGTTGGAGTGCTGTCCGATCGTCTTGCCGGATGGGGTGGGACTAGCGTCCTGACAGAAGTCCCGGAGATGTTCGGTGCTGAAAAGCTGCTGATGGAGCGTGCGGCGGATGAGAAGACGTTTGGAGAGATTGAAGGAATGATCAATCGCTTCAAGGATTACTTCCGTAAGTACAACGAACCCATTTCGGAGAATCCCGCCCCTGGAAACAAAGCAGGAGGCATCACGACACTCGAAGAAAAAAGCCTTGGCTGTATCCAAAAGGGTGGTGCAAAAGCACCCGTAACGCATGTGCTCGACTACGGTCAGCCACTCCCTGTCGATGCCGGTGGAGGAATTGCACTCGCATACGGACCAGGCGCTGATGTCGTTTCCTGCACAACACTTGCGGCGACCGGGGCACAAATTGTTCTCTTCACCACGGGACGGGGGACTCCATTTGGAACCTGCGCTCCAACAATGAAGATCGCAACGAACAGTGATCTTGCGAACCGAAAGAAGGGCTGGATTGACTTCAATGCCGGGCGCTTAGTCGATGAAGGCATTTCGATAGAAACATTAGCTGATGAGCTCCTCGAAAAGGTGATACGTATCGCATCCGGTGAAGAGCAGACCTGCGCCGAGAAGAACGGCTGCCGCGAGATTGCTATCTTCAAGGATGGAGTGATCAACTAATGCAGACTCCTCGGATGTTGGTATTTGGCACGGGCGTGTTCCTAAGGGGCTTCCTGATGGACTTCGCAAGCCGTGCTGGCTTCAAGGTGACGTTGGTCTCAAGCACATCCGCTGGAGATGACCGTGTTGACCTCCTCCGTGCGGCAAATGGAGTTGTCCCTCTGTATATCCGCGGCCTTGATGAGAGTGGTTCGGTTATCGATGCCAAACATACCCTTTCGGTGGTTGACACTGCCTTTAAGGCGAGCGGAGACTTCTCGGATGTCCTTGAAACGGCAGCTGACCAATCGATTACCATCGTGTCGAGTAACGTCAGTGAGTCTGGTTTCAAGCTGTCGGATAACCCATCGGATGACCTTACCGACATCCCAGGTTCCTTTCCCGCCCGACTCGAACGGTGGATGTTTGCGCGTTATAACACCTGCCCGGATGCCGAGCTGAATGTCCTTCCTTGTGAGTTGATTGCAGACAATGGTGTGCGCCTTCGGGAAATGGTCGCAGATGTTTCAGCCCGCATGAATCGTGATCATGGTTTTGTCGAGTGGTTACACAGCCATGTTGCGTTTTCGGATACATTGGTGGACCGTATTTGCACGCCATCTTCTAGCGAAGCACTTGCGGCAGTTGTGGAACCACATACCTTCTGGGCTCTAAAGGGACCTGTCGGGCAGTCGGTCGATCGCCTTGCCGCTGCCGCTGGAGGTGGCATCGTAATCGCCCCAAGCATCGAAAATTACCAGCTGCGTAAGGTACGGCTGCTAAATGGGTTGCATACGGCGATGGCTACGATTGCTCCGATTAAGTATGGCATTTCGACCGTTCGCGAAGCCCTTGAGCATCCAGAACTCGGTCCATATCTTGAAGCGATGCTGTTTGATGAGCTGATTCCCAGCATCGTTCCACCTGTGTCGCTGGAAGAAGCAACAGGCTATGCCCACCTTACGCTCCGACGGATGCGAAATCCATTCATTGAACATCAGCTGAGTGCGATCAACCAAGGTGCACCTGCAAAGTGGCAGACACGGCTCATACCAGCCATTGCATTGTTAGAGGAGCGCACAGGACACCCGCCGGCAAGAATCGTCGAGTGTCTCGCTCTGTTCAATGCATCCAAGGCAAACTAATTGTCTCTCTCCGTCAAAATAACGGCAGCAATCCTGCTGATTGTGGGATTCTTTGTTGGGAAAGTGCCCCTGACTCCCCAGATGTCATGGGTGTCATCGATTGCCATTCTTGGCTTTGCGGCTCCGACATTGTTTGCTGTCTACAAATCAGGGATGGATAGACGTATCAGTTTCACTCTGGTTGGCTTGTCCATTTTTGCCCTAGGAATCGAAGCAACCAGTATCCTGACAGGGTTTCCGTATTCCCGGTTTGTGTACGGCGACATGATTGGCGGTCGCGTTGCCGGGCTGGTCCCGTGGACTGTGCCGTTTGCCTGGGTTCCGCTGGTGATTGGAGCCCCCGCACGGCTCGCCACACTACGTAAACACCCGCTGTTCTTTCTTTTCTGTGGAATCTATCTGATGGCCATTGATTTGCTCCTGGATCCAGCTGCAGTAAAGCTCGGATTCTGGACCTATCAGTATGGAAGTGCCTATTACGATGTTCCACTGCAGAACTTTGGTGGATGGGTGATGACAGGAACACTGGCAAGCATAGTCTGGACGTTTGCCTATAAACGACCCACCTCTGGCACACTTATCTCAACGCTCTTCATGACCTGTGCATTTTGGTCATCCGTTTGCTTGTTCAAGGGCTTGTACATCCCCGCGGTGATTGGCGCAGTTCTCGCACTCGATGCGCTGCGATGGGCCGAATCAATCAGAAAGCAAAACGGGGCTGTTTCCAGCCCCGTTGTCTAACCTAAGGAAGCCTGGCTGGCTCCGGGTCACCCCAGCGTCCACTTGGCCAACTAAGGCGCTGGACATCATCGAAGAAGCTTCGTACCTTGTGAATGGTCTCCGGGTCATACTCGCGCTGCGCCGCTTTGACATTGGCGTGGACGGTAGCCGGATTGTTCATCCCAACCAGTAGCGATGCGGGCCCCTTCAGTCGATAGCTCCACGAAATGGCTATATCTGCCAAGTCCAGATCTCGTTCTTCACAGTAATGAATGGCGCGCGAAACCGCATCACGGAGTTCGGGTGTGGCTGGATGCCAATCTGGTGGCCCTGCATGTGTCAGCAGACCCATGCTGAGAGGCGACGCAGCCACGACACCTACCTTTTTTGCTTCGAAGTACGGCATCATCTCGGTAAGGCTGTCATCATTCAGACACGCATGTGAATACGACAAAATCGCATCCAGAGGTGTTTCATCCAGCACTGTGCGAAAGATCCCTAGCGGTAAACCGCTCACTCCAAGTGCCCGTACTTTCCCGGCTTTCACGACATCGCGCAATGCGGGAAGTGTTTCGAAAATGACCGTTTCCGGATTATCAAATTCGATGTCATGGC
>JBEDDQ010000179.1:0-3366 GCA_041176185.1 Armatimonadota bacterium
ACGGCGGGTCACTGAACTGCTCTTTGATGTTGGTCTTGTCGGGATTGAGCGCCGGATGCCCTCCGAGCTATCGGGTGGAATGAGACGACGGGTGGGGTTGGCACGCGCACTTGCCACTGAGCCCGATGTCATTCTTTACGACGAGCCAACCAGTGGACTGGATCCGGTCACTGCAGCTGCGATCGACCACCTCATAGTAGACACACGTAAGAAAAGAAATGTAACCAGCATCGTTGTCACGCATGACATGGCATCCGTGATGCGTATTGCAGACCGTGTGGTTATGTTATACGGTGGATTGGTTCATTTTGATGGTTCCCGGGATGCCTTTCGCGACTCGGATGACCCGGTTGTAAGGCAATTCACGGTTGGTGATGTCTCCGGGCCAATACAAACCCGGATGCACCAGGGAGGGAATCGCGTCGATGCGTGACAGTCAGCGGAGCTTGCTAGTAGGACTGACCGTTTTGGCATCGGTTGCTGGCGTTACCTATGCCATCACAACGCTGCGAGGCAATCTGTCGGCGGCATCCACCACCGATGTGAAAGTCGACTTTTCGGATGCCAAAGGTCTTGTTGTTGGGTCAGCAGTGCGTCTGGCCGGCATTCATATCGGTTCGGTCAACAACATTGAGCTGGTAGCAAACAAAGCACGGCTCACCTTGCGCGTAGATAACAAATATCCGCTTTCAGTGGATACGGAATTTGAAATCGTCACACCGCTAATCGGGTCGCCGCCGTATGTACAGGTCACTATGGGGAAGTCGACGGTGTTAGCCGGTGAAAATCTGGTGATGACTGGGCGCGACACCAAGGGGATGGAAGGCATCGTCAATACCGCTGACTCCGTTCTGACCAAAGTGGATGGAGTGATGTCGGACAAACAGCTGCAGGAAGATATCCGTGTGACGGTTCACAACCTGCGCCTTGCATCTGAGCAGCTTCCGGAGACATTGAAGCAGGCTCAGGCCATCATGAAAAATGCAGCAGAACTTAGTGCATCCACTGCTAATCTTGTCCCCAAAATTGAGGCGCAGCTCACATTGCTGACAAAGCAAACCAATGGCCTGCTTGGCGATGTACGGGGGGCAGCACAGAGCGGTAAGAAAGTTGCCGATGAAGCCGTTGGGTTGACGCAGGAGCTAAAAGGCACCGTCGCTGACAATCGCGCGGCAATCAAGGATTCCGTTGCGGCAACCAATGAAACCGTCCGGACGATTTCAAAGCTCGTGGATGACCTTCGCCTGACCCTGACCGATCCGGCGATGCAAGCTGGAATCAAGGGCTCCGTCGCGAACATGGAATCCATCACGGCAAACACCGTGAAGATCACCCAAAAGCTGGATGAAACCGTTGCCGGCCTTGAGAAACTGGTCAACGACCCGGTACTCGGTGCAGACATACGTACCACAATTGCTAACGTAAAGGAAACCAGCACGTCAATCAAGGACATCACCAAGCGCGCAGAATCAATCCGCTTACCCGGTGAACGACGTGGTGGAATCGGAAAACCTGGCATCAACATCCCCGAGATTGCCGAACCCGGCTTGACCTTCGATGCGCGATACGGTACAAAGTCCGGGCGCCTTCGACAGGATGTCCATGCGGTTGTGCCTGGATTCGCTCCAGACAGCTACCTTCGCCTCGGATTATTCGATGCAACAGAGGGCAATCGTGTGGATATTCAACAAGGCTTGATCCGTAGTGACAGCAGTGTGCTTCGGTATGGGCTGTTCGCAGGGAAACTGGGTGTGGGGCTCGACCAGTCGCTCCGTGGGTATGACTTCCGCTTGGATGTCTGGAATCCGACGGCGATTACGGCTGATGCCCGATTGCGGAAACGTCTGAATGCAGGTACAGCATTGTTTGCTGGCTACGACGGGATAGGTCGTACTGGTGGACCCGTCATTGGCATTCAGTGGAAGAGGTAACGAGATGAAGGTAATTCTTAACAAGGATATTGCAAAGGTTGGACGCGAGGGCGAAGTTGTCGCAGTAAACGATGGCTACGCGCGCAACTACCTGTTCCCACGTGGTCTGGCAGTCGAGGCTGCTGGTGGTGCACTTCGCCAGCTCGAAATCAAGCTCGCTGCTGAAGATCGCAAGGCTGAAAAGCTATTGGCATCCGCACAGACTGCACAGGCTGCACTCGAAGGCAAGACCGTTGAAATCACAGCGAAGGCTGGAGCAGGCGACCGCCTCTTCGGATCGATCACCGCTGCTGACATTGCAACTGCAATCCACACATCGCTAGGTGTTGCCGTTGACAAGCGCAAGGTCAACCTCCATGACCCAATCAAGGCCGTTGGGACATTCACCGTTCCGGTCAAGCTGCACCGTGATATCACCGTTGAACTCACTGTCTCTGTAAACAAGGCCTAATCGGGGACAACACCTCTGCAAACCCCCGTAGGCATTTATGCCTGCGGGGGTTTGTGATTTCTAACAGATGCTAGAACGAATTCCCCCACAAAATATCGAAGCAGAAATGGCTGTGCTTGGCGCGATGCTCCTTGGCGAACGCGCCGCGATTGAGCGTGCCAGTGAGCTCCTACTTCGGGATGACTTTTATCGTGAGGCGCATGCTCGTATCTATGAGGCAATGCTTGCGATTTCCGAAAAAGGCGAACCGGTTGACATCGTAACTCTCTCAGAAGAGCTGCAACGCCGGAACCACCTTGAGCTTGTCGGTGGGCTTGCTTACCTGATGCAGCTCGGTGAGTTCGTTCCTACAACGGCAAACATCACCTATTACGCGCGTATCGTGCAGCAAAAAGCGATCTTGCGGAAGCTGATCGAAACCAGCTCGCAGATCGCAGGCCTTGCGTACCAGGATCCCGATAATGTCGATGTCCTCGTTGATCAGGCTGAGAAACTCATGCTTGATGTCGGTCAACGCAGGCGTCAAGGCGGCTTTACACCGCTCAAACCGCTCCTCTCGGAAACATTCGACAAGATCGAACATTTGTATTCCGAACAAGATGTCACCACAGGTGTCGATACCGGATTCATCGATCTAAACTACATGACATCCGGTCTGCAGAAGGGCGATCTAATCATCGTTGCCGCAAGACCATCCATGGGAAAGACCGCACTTACCCTGACGATGGGCCAGAACGCGGCTCTGCTCGGCAAAACGGTTGCCGTATTCTCATTGGAAATGAGTAAGGAATCCCTTACGCAGAGGATGATGTGTTCCGAAGCCCGCGTTGATGCACACCGCCTGAGAACTGGTCATCTCCATGCAGATGACTGGACACGGTTAGCGGAAGCTGTCGATCGACTATGGAAATGTAACCTCTTTATCGATGACACAACCGATATGTCTGCGCTTGAAATGCGCTCAAAGTGCCGGCGTTTGAAGGC
>JBEDDQ010000180.1:0-2585 GCA_041176185.1 Armatimonadota bacterium
CAGACTTGACTAGGTACCAATGGATACCAATTGGGAGCAACCAACATTAGCGATGCGATATTCACCAAACCGAGAGCCGTACCAATAATCCGACCACTCCTAGACGTCTCAAGGTTGGAGAGAACTCCACCGACTACAAGCGGTACTCCGATATGGACAAAGTGGAGAAAACGTGCGGGGTCATGAAACGCTTTCGCACCGGGAATAAACCGGAAGACGAATGGGTATAGCCCACCTTGAATACCCATAGACAGCCACCAACCGACAGCGCATAAACCAAGTGATGCAAAAATGAGAGTCCGCAGGCGATGTTTGCCCATCAGCCGAGGTAATCCAATAAACATCACGATAACAGGTGTCATCACGCCGAAATAAGCTGAGACCTCCCATGTATTTCCAGCCCAACGAAATCCTGAAGGCGTGTTTGGATCTCCTCCGGGATGCATACTTGTCAGATAGGCTGACAGTCCTGAAATCGGTACACGGAAGCGGTTCGCCTGGACGATTGACATATGGTCCCGGCCACTCCATCCAGCAATCTCAAACATCGGCAAGATATAGGCAGACGACAGCAAAATCATCCCAATGGCTGCCACGCTAAGGAACCCAAGCGTCCTCCACGAACGGCACTTCCATGCAACAATGGCAATGCAGAGCAGCGCATCCATCCAAGTGATTTGTGCATGGCCGGCACAAATGGACATGCTACCGACCATCGTGAGAAACATCGCAGAACTAGCTGATGGCCTTCGAACACAGATGATGAGCGCTGCCAAGACCCATGGCGTCCAGGCAATAGCCTGAACCATATTTGGGAACTGCGCCTTCGTCAGCAGCACACTCGAAAATGCAAACGTACCTGCTGCGACTATCGAAGCAAGGGCTGAAAATCCGATTCGCCTAGATAGGAAGTGCATCCCACAGGCTGCAATAGGAATGTGTATCACAGGGATAATTCCAGCTACATGCCATGCCGGAAGAAATGCGTTCAGCCACACTGTCGGATAGAGCAGCCACCCTTGCGGATTTCCGACATGGGGTACCCCACCGAGGATTGTGTGGTTCCAAAATAGCAGCCTTCCCTCTTGGAGCGCTGCCGCAATGTTTCCAAATTGTGGGATGAAGTACAGCGCAAGGTCGCCGAAAAAAACTGACTTAGACCCGATGACAACCGGCCAGAACAGAAACACCGTGATCAGTGTCCAGAACCCAGCGACAACACCGAGTTCACGAATATCACGGTGCTTTAAGACGGGCTGCATCCACCGATGCTACCACCCTGACCTCCGATCAGTTTCAATCCCAGAGGTACACTGGGAGCTGTGCAGATTCATTTAGCCATCATCGGTGGAACAGGTATCACCGCTGACATCCTGACAAAAACAACCAGCCATGAAGTCGTGACGACTCGCTTTGGAACCGCCGATGTAACCATCGGAGAAATCGGTGACATTCCAGCGGCCTTTCTACACCGCCATGGCATCGGCCACAAAATCCCACCACACGGCATTACGCATCGGGCAAACATTGCTGCATTGGCAAAGCTTGGCGTAAAGGCTATCTATGCCACGACAGCCGTTGGATCTCTTGACACGACGATTCATCCCGGCGAAATCGTCCTATTGGATGACTTGATAGACCTGACCCGAAACCAAGCCGAGCGGACGTTTTTTACAAATGATGTGGTCCACACGGATGTGACTCCCCCCTACAGCCATCCACTTCGTAAGGCATTTATTGATGCAGCATCAGCACTTGGACATCCAATCCGCGACTGTGGAACGTATGTTTGCACGGATGGCCCGCGGTTTGAAACGCCAGCAGAGATCCGGATGATGGCGAGGTTGGGCGGCGATGTTGTCGGTATGACAGGTGCGAATGAAGCGATGCTTGCCATCGAGGCCGGGATTCATTACTGCGGCGCATCCGTTGTCACAAACTACGGCGCGGGCCTAACGGATGCCGCGATTGCGCATGAGAGCGTCCACGATATCGTCGTGGGGGTAGCCCCTAACCTGCAGGCAATATTGGTAAATGCCGTAGATGGCCTGGACTTAGCTACCCTGCCACCACGTGGAACAGGGAAGTTTAGTCCCTGATTGCGCTTTAGCGTCCCGCCGCTTTTCGAACGGCAGCAATCGTCTCAGGGGTGACGGCTCGTTCGAAGGAACGGAACCCAGCGAGCCCAAAGCCATGCTTGTCAGCGAGTTCCCACATTTTAGATGCCTGCTCAACACTGACCGTCTTGCCAAGCGTAAACGATTCATAACGCTGGTCAAGCGCCAACATCATCGTTTCCGACATACAGGCGTAGGCGGTTCCAGCAGGAAAACCAAAGCTGAAATCCCCGGTCTTATCGACGCCATGCTTATCTGTCTTTGTACATGACATCTTCCCGGGTACCTGAACAATTCCACCTTCGATCACAAGCACATCCGGGCGTTCCTTAGCGACACGCACTGAGACATCCCGTGGACGCGCGACATCACAGACAACCGCGCCAGGCTTCAAATCCGATGGCTGGATAACGGCATCAACAGCCGATGTAACCGTCACGATAACATCGGCGTCTTTTAGACCTGTTG
>JBEDDQ010000181.1:0-2943 GCA_041176185.1 Armatimonadota bacterium
GCGATGGCCTGCATGGTACAGTTTGCGGTGGACTGTGCCTCGGATTACCGGGGAAATCACTGTCTAGTTGAATGGATTTGTAACCATGTTGTCATCCTATATCCCTGTGCTTGTGATGGTCGCTGGTGCGACTGTTGTTGCGCTGGCACTGATTGGTTTGTCCGCATTGCTGGGTCCCCGTCGTCCGTCGGCAAGTAAGGACTCGTCATACGAATGTGGTGTAACGCCAATTGGATCAGCACGGGAACGGTTTCCTGTAAAGTTCTATTTAACAGCGATGTTGTTCATTGTCTTTGACATCGAAACAATCTTTCTGTATCCGTGGGCTGTCAACTACAAGGCAACCGGCGGTTTGATGCTCTTCAACCTCGTTGAAATGCTAGTCTTCGTAGCCATCCTACTGGTTGGCTACGTCTATGTTTGGAAGCGTGGAGGCTTGGAATGGGGCTAGAGACTGATCAGCCGTTTTTGACGGTTTCGATGAACAAGGTTGTCAACTGGGCACGAAAGAACTCGCTATGGCCGGCTACATTTGGTCTTGCTTGCTGTGCGATTGAGATGATGGCATCGACGGACAGCCGCTACGACCTTGCGCGGTTCGGTTCGGAAGCGTTTCGGGCGTCTCCGCGGCAAGCGGACCTGATGATCGTTAGTGGTCGTGTTTGTAAGAAGATGGCGCCCGTTTTACGGCAGGTCTACGATCAAATGCCCGATCCAAAATGGGTCATCGCAATGGGTGACTGTGCATCGAATGGCGGCGTCTTCAACAACTACGCCGTTGTGCAAGGTGTTGATCAGATAGTCCCTGTTGACATTTACGTTCCAGGGTGTCCGCCATCTCCTGATGCGCTGATTCATGCAATCATGCAGCTCCAAGAGAAAATTGACCAGGAACGCTTTAGCCAGCGTTACTAGGTTTCGTTCATGTCGTGGTGTACTCCTGGCGCTTATGACTCATCGCTGCCGGGGGACTTTGTGATAAAATGCGCAAAGTATTGAGCACTTTATTTCATGGGTCGTCGGGTGTAAAAACGCATGGTTGATGCTGATGTCCGCTTGGGGTTGTCCGGTAGCGATCTGGCAATTCGTAACAAGACATTCCACTCTGCACTGACGATGACTCCAGGTACCCTGGATGGCATTTCGCACCGTCTTATCGATGCGGTAGTTGGTCAAGGGGTAGAGGGGTTTGTTCTCGACTATCAAGACTGCAACGGTATACCGTCGTTTACGGTATCAGCATCAAGCGTTGAAGTCTGTCTACGCCAAGCCAAGGATGTGTGTGGTTACGATTTACTTTCCGACTGCTTTGGAGTTGATCGTCTCGCATTTAACGCCTCTCACCGATTTGAAGTCATTTACTCTCTCTATTCCATCCCGCATGCGGATAGGGTCATCGTTAGAGTCGCGCTACAGCTGGATGAACATTGCCCATCGGCCGCTGAGATTTATCCAGCGTCGGTTTGGCCAGAGCGAGAAATCTTTGACCTGTTCGGTGTTCAGTTCACTGGTCATCCAGACTTGCGCCGCATCTTGATGCCGGATGACTGGGTTGGCCATCCGCTCCGCAAAGACTTTCCGCTTGGTGGTGAGGAAGTCGAATTCAGTCACAATGTTCGTGAGCAGGAGACGAAGTGATGCCTAGTAATGATGTCATTGCCGAGCGCGGTTCGACGTTCCCGGCAGGGATTGAAGTAGAGCGGCACCACGACCCTGATTCTGGTGCCGACACCATGACTATCAACATGGGGCCGAGTCATCCAAGTACCCATGGTGTATTACGGCTGGTTCTCGAGCTTGATGGCGAAAATGTTGTTCGGTGTACACCTCATATCGGCTACCTCCATACAGGTATCGAAAAGACAATGGAGAACCTTAGTTACTACAAGGCTCTCGTGCTGACCGACCGTGAAGACTATCTGTCAAATCTCTGTAACAATCTGGCGTATTCATTAGCCGTTGAACAGCTTGTCGATGTTGTCATTCCGGAAAAGTCCCAAGTACTGCGTGTTCTGTTGAATGAACTCGAGCGCATCGCTTCGCATATGTTGTGGCTTGGTACACACGCACTTGACATCGGTGCGATGTCAGTCTTTTTCTATACTTGGCAAGACCGTGATCTCATCCTTGAGATTAAGGAGCATATGTCAGGTGTTCGCACAAAGACGTCCTGGATTTGTCCTGGTGGTCTCCGGGGAGATATGCCATCTGGCTGGTACGAGCGAGTTGAGAGCTTTCTGGCACAGTTTCCTAAGCGTATGGAAATGTACGAAGGCCTCCTCTCAAATAATCCGATTTGGCTCGAACGGACTCGTGGGGTGGGCGTTTTGACACCTCAGGATGCACTCGATGCCGGGCTGACTGGTCCTTCACTTCGAGCAAGTGGCGTCGCCTGGGATTTACGCAAGTCCAATCCATATAGTGGCTATGAGCAATATGACTTCGATATTGCTGTTGGTCAGTATGGTGATGTCCTTGACCGCTACCGCGTTCGGATGGAGGAACTACGTCAGTCGTATTCAATCTGCCGGCAGGCGTTGAAGCGTGCCTTGTCGATGCCCGGTGCCCCTGTGCGCACAAATGATCGCAAGATTGCTCCACCACCCAAGGCAGAGCTGGACACATCGATGGAAGCGCTCATTCACCACTTCAAGCTGTTCACGGAAGGCTACCATCCGCCGGTAGGAGAAGCACTTGGTTCGGTTGAAGGTCCACGTGGGGAGAAGGCGTATTATGTCATTTCCGATGGAAGTAACCGCCCTTACCGCGTTCGTATAAAGGGGCCGTCGTTCTACAACCTACAGGCATTACCTAAGATGTGCGAAGGCCGTCTGGTAGCTGATGTTGTAGCGATGATTGGCTCAATCGACATCGTATTGGGTGACATTGACCGTTAATCCGGTCGATATGGGATATGGATTGCACAATGGCTAAGTTCACAGA
>JBEDDQ010000182.1:0-5046 GCA_041176185.1 Armatimonadota bacterium
GTACACGGGCAGTAAAGCATGGAACGACTATACCTCGTGCGCTTCATTACTTTAATGAAGTCATGGAGTATCGCTTGGAACAACGGCATCGGGATGGCTTGGCGCTTTACGCAAAATATGTTCGTGAGCTCCAATCAACTTTGGTGATGCATCAATATTGACCCAGGTTTTACTCTGGCGGAACCAATGGTGATGCAGATACGTCATTAGTTATGTAGGTAGATTGAATATTTTTCTGAACCTTGGTGTGTGTAGTGGTACGGATGTTGCATCCTGAAATATTGACTACGATTTGGCGGGAGTTCTGAAATGTCTGGATCAATTCGAAGTGCAGTCGTCATGATGGGTGTTGTCGGTGCGGTTGCCGCAGCGGCTACCGCGACTTATGTTCTTAAGAACAGTAAGAAGACGATGGCAACAGGGTCTGACTCTGTTGATGCACTTTTAAAGCGTTGTCATGAGCAGATGGAAACGCTTACAAGCCGATTGAAACCGGAGCATGGATGACCTTTAAGATATTCGGGGTCGTTTGAGTTTTCCCAAAAATCCTTGACAGGCTGGGTTTCCCAGCCTTTTTTTGTGCGTGCCGCAAGTAGATAAAGTCGCGTAGCAATATCGCTTTGAGTAACGTCCGATAATGCCTGTTATGTTGCGTTTGCAATCGAGGAGTGATCGAAAATCTAGGGATTCGAACCTGGGTTCTCTTGTGCCATTTGGTCCGGGAAATTGCCACGTTCCGACCAAAGAATAGGCTTCCCGGTGTGACGACTGATTCTGTTTGCGATGTCTCTTGCCATCTGCTCATCGTAAACTTCTACAATTTCAAGCAAGGCACCATCCGCATAGTCGATGGAAACGGCGGTCAAGCTCTTTCGATCGGTGTCCTGACTATCGGTTAGACGAACATAATCAAGCTTTGTCAGTAAGCATAGTTTTCGATTACCTGACAAGATCTCATTCCGAGTCTTGTCAAATGTGACCTGCCGAACCGGTTTGAGAACATATGTAAGAAAAATTGGCAGCCCTATAAACGTCACAATCGTCGATACGAGCCAGAGAAATCCAAAGTGATTCCCAGTTGGGCTGAAGAAATCACTTACATTCCGGGAAACCGTTGTTCTGGAAACAATCGCTAGCATTCCAAGGACAAAATTGCAAAAGATAGTAAACATCACCAGACTGCATCCGTTGATGTTCATATAGCCTGGGGCTCGTAACGAAAGTCTGAGGATGCTCGGTGTATGTAGGACATCCATCACCAGCTCTGGAGAAACATTAAGCTGGGTTTGTGTGTTATCGGACATTTGTGTGCGGGTTGTCTATTAGGCATCCACTCATCAAATAATGAATAATATCCGCTCCTTTTAGCATGTCTGCATCATGGGTCACGACGATCACGGTATGGTCGACTGCCCAATTTGCCAGCGCCTGCATCACCTTGTATCCATTTTCCTTATCCAAGGCAGCTGTTGGCTCATCAGCAAACACAATCGATGGGTTACCAATCAGGGCTCGCGCCACAGCAACACGTTGGCGTTCGCCTCCCGACAACATAGATGGGTACTTATCCCCCATCCCATCCAGTCCAAGATCGGTGAGAAGAGCTTCGGCTTTCTGTGTTGCAATTGTCAACGTCGATGGACTGACTCCGACAAGTATGTTTTCCAAAGCCGTTAGGTAGTTTAGAAGGAATGGCTGCTGAAAGACGAAGCCAAAACGTTCACTTCGGAGACTGGCTCGTTCTCTTTCAGGCATTTTTGTGATGGACTTACCATCAATGGACACATTGCCAGATGATGGAGACTTCAAGCCGCAGAGTATATAGAGAAGCGATGACTTTCCGGAGCCACTTGGCCCCATGATTCCATGTAGCTTGTTCGGGGCGAAATCCAACGACACGCCCTGGAGTGCGTGCGTAACCCGTGTTGCTTCCACATAGTCTAAGCAAATGTCATTGCATGTAAGCATCAGGCACCACCTATCGTCTCTCAATCACGGAAACGGCATCGAGTCGCTTCAGTCGAACCCAGACAGTCACCATAGCAAATACGGTAATTGCAACCGGAATTGGAAGGGTATGTTGGTATGCCCAAGGATCCATTGCATCGAGAAAGAGTCCTCGTTGCTTGAAGACATTCGCCGCAAGATACGTAAGGAGAAAGACGGATAGCACACTTCCGATGGCCCAGGCGATGACAGTAAGAATCACCGTCTCCCAAACAATCTTCATCATCAAGCGCGCGCGACTAATACCAAGCGCAGCAAGTACGCCAAATTCGGGAATTCGCTGTGTGAAATAGATGTTACTGAGCATTCCGCTCATCAACGCAATCACGAAGATGACCGTGGCACTGACAACCTCCATGATCATATACATCGATGACAACGAATCGCGAACCTCTGCAAGAAGACTAGCCCGTGTCAAAACATTGACTTTTTCTGGAGAGAGCAAGCCATCCGCTTTGCGCCCAACTGGCATCAAACGTTCGTTTACGACATCAAGATCGGTGGGGATCTTAGTCGTAAAAAGCAAACACTTGGGTGTTAATAGAAATGTCTTGTCGGTAAAGGTACGACTAGACATTGCAACCCAGATGTCGCTCTTTAGTACCCCAACTACTTTTACGGGTACCGGCGACCCTGCAATGCCCCCTTCATCTAGAGGCCCTGCGATAACATCGCCAAGTTTTAGTCCACGATTTTCAAGGATTGGCTTGGAGACGACTACTTCTGCCTTACCATCACCCGGCATCCTGCCAGATTCGAGCGTGGCACCAATACGTTTCAGCAGATAGTCCCGTTCTTCCGGGTTTGAACCAATGACGACGAACGGCAAGCGACCAACAACGGTTTTGATGTTTACGAAGAAGACGCCACCTTCAATAATTCGTTCGATTTCTGGTTGTAGCTCGAGAACGGCTCGTTGGTCCATTGGGACAATTTGTGTTGAACGCTGAGGAATAACGTACGTAAAGAATTCAGTGTAGCGATAAATCGTCCGTACAGTGAGGTCAATCGAATTGGCGATCGAGGCTACTGCAGCAATCAGAAACACGCACAGGACAATCACAAAGCCCATTGGTAAGACCTTCGATGGGTTTCGTGTTAGGTAAGTGAGCGGACTAAGAGGATGACGCATCAGTTTGCCACAGCTTCACTTAGTTGGGTATCGTGATCATGTGACTGATACCAAACAAGATACTCATCCAGTGTTCGATTAATGCCATCGAGCGTCGACTCTTTTGCCAATGTGCCTCTCAACCGTGTAGCGCCTGGAACACCCTTGAAGTAATGACCGAGCAGACCACGGAGCTCCCGGCAGGCTACACCTTCGCCCTGAACATCCACTTGAAGAGCTGCATGTTGTCTCGCGATAGCCACCCGCTCTTCAACCGCTGGCTCACGTCGAATGGATTCCCCGGCAATCGCATCTCGTATCTGCCCAAGTAGCCACGGATTTCCCATTGCTGCCCGCCCAACCATAACGCCATCACAGCCTGTTTGCGCAAGCATTCGCAGTGCATCGGCTGGCGTCTCGATATCGCCGTTTCCGATCACGGGTATCGAGTCACCGACGGACTCCTTGACCTGGGCGATGACACTCCAGTCCGCATTACCACTAAACCCTTGTGAGGCATATCTTGCGTGCACCGCAATCGCCTTTGCCCCGATGTCAGCAGCTGCACGGGCAAACTTCACAGCGGTAAGCTGGCCCTGTGTATATCCAGAACGAACCTTTACGGTCACCGGTACTTCGGGTACTGCATCCACTACGGCCTTAACGACCGCTTCTGCCTGACATAGGTCCTTTAGAAGCGCAGCGCCAGCACCTGTCTTTGCGACCTTCGGGACCCAACACCCCATATTGATATCAACACCAACCGCTCCACGGTCTACGACCACGCGAGCAGCTTCGGCCATTGTCTCGGGATCAGCTCCAAACAACTGGCAGAAGGATGGCTGTTCGGTTTCGGTCCAGTCGAACATACCGTATGTTTTCTGGTTCTTGTAATGGATGGCCATACTGGAAATCAGCTCTGTGACAACCAGTCCAACATCGCCATGTTCCTTGCAAATCGCGCGAAATGGATGCGAGGTAACGCCAGCCATAGGGGCTAATACAACGGGATTTTCGATTTCTATCTTCCCAATTCGCATCAGTTTCGCTGCCCCTTACCGAACACGTAGTCCATTCGTCCATACTTCACAGGGGATGATACCTGCCGCAAGGTTGTTTCCGAGGCGGTCATACGAACTGTCGAAGACGATAAAGTCTGCCATCTTACCTACTTCCAAGGAGCCGATAATGTCATCCCTGAAAATGGAAAATGCACTGTTATACGTATAGCCGTACAGAGCTTCATCTAGTGTCAGAGTCTCCGATGGCGACCAAGCAGCACGATAAATGGCAGCGCTCAGCACTTTAGAGCTACTTAGCACCTCTACAGGGCAGTCACTTCCGAGAGCAAGGCAAACACCACGGTCCCAGAGCGTCCTGAATGCGTAGGCCCACTTGCTCCGTTCCTCACCAATGCGTTGACCTGTCCATGTATCGCTGGTGACGAACTGTGGTTGGATTGCGCAAACGATATTTTTCTCGACAATCTGCTCGACTAACTCGCCACTGAGAACGCTGATGTGTTCCACCCGGTGACGAAGCGGATTTGTCGTGTCATCCCCCATTGCTCCGCAAATGGCTGCTAGCGTTTCCCGATTTGCCTGATCTCCAATTGCGTGGATGACTAGCTGGAAGCCACTTGATACTGCGTCGAGACACTTCGTATTCAGATCATCAGATGAATAAATGCGCTCCCCAAATACTCCTGGTGCATCTGAATACGCTTCCGTCATTAACGCCGTTCTTGCACCAAGGGAACCATCGGAGAAAAGCTTTGCTCCGCCAAGTTTCACATAGTCGCTGCCAAAACCTGTTTGTATTCCGTACGATTGGAGGTTGCTGATGCTGGCGTATGGAGGCATCCCTGTCATTCGTATTGGGAGGCGATTTTCCTTTTCGAGGCGTATGTAAGCGCCAAGTTGATCTGC
>JBEDDQ010000183.1:0-3730 GCA_041176185.1 Armatimonadota bacterium
TTACAGGATTTGCGGACATCTGTCCGCTGAAAAATGCTACTCGACGACGTGCGTCAGCGGCAGACGGCTCTTGCCCGTCAGGTATTCATCCACGCCACGGGCAGCCTCGCGGCCCTCGGCAATCGCCCAGACAATCAGGCTCTGACCACGCCGGGAGTCTCCGGCAGCGAAGACACCAGGGACGGTTGTCTGGTAGTCATCAGATGCTTTGATATTCCCCCGGCCATCCACATCGAGACCGAAGGTATTGATCACGGGATGCTCGGCGCCGTTGTAGCCGATCGCCAAAAGCACAATATCTGCAGGGAAGATGCGTTCCGAACCAGGGACGGCCTCGATGAGACGCTCGCCATTTGGACCCTTGCCGACGCGTTCGACATCCACGGTGTGAAGACCCGTCACGCAGCCATTCTCACCGGTGAGGTGGGTTGTATGGATGCCATAGACGCGCTCGCCACCCTCTTCGTGGGCAGGACCCAGCTTGAGAATATGGGCTGGCTGCGGCCACCATGGGTTGAAGTCTGGCATTTCCGTACCGGGTTCCGGATGAATCTGGAACTGATGAACGCTTGCGGCGCCCTGGCGGATAGCGGTTCCGTAGCAGTCAGCACCGGTATCACCACCACCGATGATTAGGACGTGCTTGCCACTCGCATCGATTGGGTCCTCTACTGCATCGCCGGCGACAACGCGGTTCTGGCGCGTGAGGTAATCCATCGCGAAGTGAACACCGCTGAGCTCACGGCCTGGGACACCCAGGTCACGCGGACGCAGAGCACCGATACAGACGAGGACGGCATCGTAGTCGCGAAGGAGATCCTCGCCGCTGACATCCACGCCGACATTAACATTGGTCTGGAAGAGAATGCCTTCTGCTTCAAGGAGCTCAAGGCGGCGGTCCAGTACAGCGCGGTCCATTTTGAAGTCAGGGATTCCGTAGCGGAGGAGGCCACCGATACGGTCATCACGCTCGAGAACGGTCACCAAATGCCCAGCGCGGTTGAGCTGCTGTGCTGCGGCGAGGCCTGCAGGCCCGGAGCCGATGACAGCAACCTTCTTACCGGTGCGGTGTGCAGGAGGCTCTGGGAAAATCCATCCTTGTTCAAAGGCATGGTCGATAATCCGTTGCTCGATGGTCTTAATGGTCACCGCTTTGCTGTTGATGGACAGCACGCAGGCATCCTCGCAGGGTGCCGGGCAGAGACGACCGGTGAATTCGGGAAAGTTGTTTGTTGCGTGAAGAGCCTGAATGGCTTCCTTCCAACGATTGCGGTAGACGAGGTCATTCCAGTCCGGGATGAGGTTGCCGAGTGGACACCCGTTATGGCAGAAGGGAACTCCGCAGTCCATGCAGCGGGATGCCTGTGTCTTTAGCGTGTCCGGTGCCATCGGAAGGTAGACTTCCTTCCAGTCATGGATGCGCTCGCTGACGGGTCGCTTCTTCGAAGCTTCGCGGGGGGTAGAGATGAATGCCTTGCTGTCGCCCATAATTATCGGCATCAGTGTACCGCCTCCACCCCGCTGGATGGCTTGTCAGATTATCTTGTCAGCGCTTGTTGCCCTTTCCAGATGGCTTGACACCAGCACGAAGGACTTTGCCGGCCTCGGTTTGGAGATGTGCGGGCAACCGCTCGCCTTGCTTGACGAACCAAGTCGACTTTGCTGTTTCAAATTTGTATGTTTCGCCAGATTTAGATACCTTCAATGTTGGAGTCGACGCTGACACCCAAACAGTGTTTTCCGCTCGCGCGGCACCCATCGTCATCAGAAAAATAGCAGTGAACAATCCGAAACGACCTAACATCCGATTCACTCTCCCTTATTTTGTTGTCATACGGTTACTGCCCAACGTGTAGCGGTTGGTCCGCATGCCTAACAAATGTACTCTCAAATGTAGCACAGTGGTTTCAACTTATTGATGTAAGTTACGGTCAATTGCTTATCAGAAACGATGTAACTCATGAGGTCTGGTCTTCAAGTAAATCGATAGAATTTCTATATGAACGACTTAAAGCTGGACTTACGCCCGATCGCCAGTGCTCCGCGTGAACTGGTGATCGCACAAATGAATGACACACGCGTGCGCCGTCATCTGCCACTGGCCACGGGTGTTTTTGATGATGCCGCCTACGAAGGCTTTATCACTGGGAAAGAGGCTATGTGGCGGGAATACGGATATGGTCCGTGGGCATTCTTTATCGATGACCGCTATGCCGGCTGGGGTGGGCTTCAACCTGATGATGGCGAAGCAGAGCTGGCGCTGGTTTTGTGCCCGTGGGCTTTTGGATACGGTCGAATGATTGCCGCAAGAGTGATTGACTGGGGTTTTCGTGATTGCTCGTTCAGCAGAATTCTGATTTACTTACCAGAATCAAGGTCCGTTGACAGGTACTTGTACCGGAAGAGTTGCATAAGAGAAGGTTGTGTCACTTTCGAAGGAATAGTGTTTACACGACACTGTCTCTATCCAGACTACGATCGTCAGCCTGGTGACCAGGTAATTTAAACCCCACGATAGGGTGCGGATTTATTCGCTGACTGACCGGAGGAAGCTCCATATAGTTTCCGTATAGTCGCGTGAGTGTAACGTCGTATTCTCTTGGTGCCGGAAAGAGACTTCCACGCAACGGAACACGACAGCAATCGATGAGCTCACTGGCTGGCCGAACGCGCTCTGCGTTCAATAACTGCAATGGTGTAAGCTGGGTAAGGCAAGCAACATGACCGGTATTCCGGGAACGATACCAAGCCATTACAGCTTCAATCATCGACAAATACCCGTCAAGCGGCACCAATGCAAAAAACTTCGCAATAATCCGTTTACTGATTCTACTCATGAGGATCCGCTCGGATGTCCTGTCAGCCGGAGTGTAATATGCGACCCGCTCGCCAATGCGAAGTGCTGCGATCAGCAACCGCTGTAAGTATCCTCGTATAGAATTTGGACTCACAAAATCCATTGGGAAAATATCGATGAATATTCCGTTGTGTGTATCACTCCTATCCCATGAAAATCTAAGTTCACTGTCATTTCGCCTCAACCGGGCAAAAAGTGATTTATACGTCAGATCAGATTTGCGGGTCTGTAGGAATAAGTCTTTACTGAACACGTTTTGACCAATTGACATCAGCTGTTCGTAGTCATCCCGTGGCATGATGACATCGACATCGTCATCCCATGGAAATATGTCGCCGTGACGGATTGCTCCAAGAAGTGTCCCTGCTGCCAGCTGGTACCTTAGTCCGTTCTGTCGGCAAACTGTGTCGAACTCTAGCAAGAGGTCTCGTTGGACATCGTGCAGTGCATCAAGGTCAGATTGGTCAAGCCGCATGGTCATAGACGTTAACTGGCCAAAACCGGCACTGACTGAAGCGTTGGGAACAACTCTGCCAGAGGGTGGTTCAAGTGGATATCTTGCACATCAGCCGGCCAGGTATCCGTGTTTGCCAGTCGCTCAATCCATGTTGACTTTGCGCTATCCCATTCCAAATATCCACTGGTAACCCAAGGCTGTGCAACCGAACTTCGTGTACTTCCGAGGTGTAACGAGAGGCTTGCTCCGCGAATGTGCGTAATCTGAATGCGAGGACCAAATTTATTAAAGTTTCGCCGATGATCGAGTGCAAGCATAGCAGAACATCGCCGTGCAGATTGCACGACTTCAGGGTCATCCGGTGTCCATGAAGCCTGCCCGTGAAGTGGATAGAGATTTCTGGCTGCACTCGACCG
>JBEDDQ010000184.1:0-5081 GCA_041176185.1 Armatimonadota bacterium
TATGAGTTCACAACCTTCCCACCGAGGTCGAAAGACTGCCTCAGAGACAGAAAGTCCGCCACTCAGAATTCTGCTGGATGAAAGACTAAACTAAATCCCCAACACCCGCTCAAGGTAAGAGTTCACAAACTTCCCACCGAGGTCGAAAGACTGCCTTAGGGACAGAAAGTCCGCCACTCAGAATGCTGCTGGATGAAAGAAAAAACTAAATCCCCAACACCCGCTCAAGGTATGAGTTCACAAACTTCCCACCGAGGTCAAAGGACTGTCGTAGGGATAGAAAGTCCGACATCTTCTCATAGCCAGCTGGGCGTTGTAAGTAAACTTTCCCCCAATGTGGCTGCGCACCCAGCGGCAATAACATCGCCTCAATCCTCTCGAGCAAGGCCAAAACTCTGCTCGATTTCTGCCGCCAAGTAAAGTGGAAAGCGGTGACATCCCGGCCATACGCTGGGCTAAGCCACAACGAATCGGCTCTCACCGTCCGAATCTCGGACACATACAACAGAGGCTGAATCTCGGCGCTAAGCGCCATCAATGCCCGGTAGGCAGCCGCTGTGTGCTCGCGCGGGATGAAATATTCCGACTGCAGCTCATCCCCACTACTCGGGGTGAACTCCATACAAAAGTGCGGAAGACGCTCATGCCAGGGACCAACAATCCCCTGCTGAGTCGTACAGCACGCCGGGTCATGCCCGGCAAGCGGATGTAACTTTTCGGCGGCCGGCACCACGCCAAGCAGCTCGGAAATGGGAGGACCCTGATCCGTCCGGCGCTTTACCCAGACCTGGTCAATCGTGAGGTCACCATATGTCGTGAAGAGCGAGACACTGTAGGCACAGCCTAGGACATCATCGATGTTGGTAAGTGCATCGGGTAACGGCACATGTGGGAACACTTGCTGGCAGAGCTGAAAAGTCGGCTCGATGCGAAGCGTTAGCGTTGCAACTGCCCCAAGAGCGCCGAGATTTACGACCATCCCATCAAATTCGACCGGATGCGACTCCCGTGAAAAGGTGGCCAATGTTCCATCCGACGTGACGATTTGCATCCCGGTCACCGCCGTCGCTAGGTTGCCATTGTTTACGCCAGAGCCATGCGTCGCCGTCGCGACAGCACCAGCAATCGAAATGTGTGGGAGACTGGCAAGGTTTGCCAGCGCAAAGCCCTTGCGCTCAAGTGTCGTTGCAACATCCCCATAGCGGGCACCCCCTTCGACCGTCACTTCCCCGGCCGCCGAATCAATATGGACGACCCGATTCAGGTTTTCGGTCGAGATAATGGTGTCCGAAGAGTCGACGATGGCGTTGAACGAGTGGCGCGAACCGGCAATGCGGACCTTGCGGTGAGCCGCGATGTCATCCTGGAGCTCGGTGACCGTTCCCGGTGTCAGCCAACGCGTTGGCGAAAACGCGATGTTACCTGCCCAGTTTGTTTGACTTGCCATAGATGTTTATATACAGAACATCCCGGTGAGCGGTAGACATCCAGTGATAATTTAATAAATTAAAAATACCCACATGGGGTATATTCGCAATAAAGATGTCTAAGAAAACCAAGTCTATTAAGCAATGGCCGGCACCAATGCAACACCAGCCACGCGTGGAGCCTACTCCTGTAAGTGTGCCACCCATTGCCGATGTTGAGGTTGCCGCCAAGGAAGTGACTCCTTCGTCTGTGTCCGTGAAAGAAACGCCGCGTAAGGTAAAGGGACCAAAGGTTCGCAAAGATATCGCGGTCGATGTGACATCCGAACCGAGCTCTGAACACGGCCATCCCGCCGAACGCACCAAAGTCAAAGCCCGCCTGTCCCGGGTTGCAGGACAAATCTCTGGCATCCAGAAAATGGTGGATGAAGACCGCTACTGCATGGACATCCTCACGCAAATCGCCGCGGCACGCGCCGCACTTGACCGCGCTGGCCTCGAACTGCTCACCGCTCATATCGGGGGATGTATTGCGGGACACGGTGCAGCTGAAACGCATCCGGATGCTGCATCGCAGTCACAGGATGAGCTGCTGGATGAAGTTCGAAAGGTAATTACGCGCTTCCTTGGCTGATGTCATTGCGCCGACTCCACTCACCGATGATGCCCTGGAAACGACAGACTTAAACATCACCGGGATGTCCTGTGCTGCCTGCGCACGCCGCATCGAACGCCAGCTTGGACGAACACCCGGAGTCGTCGCCGCGACTGTAAACTTTGCCACCAGCCGTGCCCGCATCGTTTCCACATCGAATGCGGTTCAAACTGCAACCGTAATCAATGTTGTCGAGCAAACCGGCTTTGGCGCATCGGTGATTACCAGCCCCGCGGATGCACTCCGCGCGCAGCAACAAGCCGCGAAAAAAGAGATTAAACACCTCACAGAGCGGCTGATCGTTGCGACGGTTCTTTCCGTGCCGCTCCTCATTATCGCGATGGCGCACGGTTCCTTTGAAGCCCCTGTTTACAAATGGCTGCAAGTCGGCCTCTCAGCACCTGTGGTTTTCTGGTGTGGCTGGCCATTCATCACAGGGGCCATCCGCGCCGCACGCCATCGTACCGCGGACATGAATGCGCTTGTCGCATCCGGCGCGACGATCACTTTTGCCTACTCGCTTTGGAGCCTGATCACCGCCACGCTCGCTCCTGAGTTTGCAAGACACACCTCCATCGGGCATGTTGTCCACGGCCCGGATGTCTACTTCGAAGCGGCGGCTACCATTGTGCTTTTCCTCCTCGGCGGGCGGCTCCTCGAAGCGCGCGCCAAGGGGCATATGGGGGATGCGATCCGCGACCTCCTGGGCCGGCAACCGCGAACGGCGACACTCGTAAATGGCGATGAGCTTATCGATGTCCCAATCGAGCGCATCATGCCTGACTCGGTGATTCTCGTGCGGCCGGGAGACCTTATTCCAGTGGATGGCGTGGTCACATTTGGCGAAACAACCACCGATGAAGCATTGCTTACAGGTGAGAGCATGCCCGTCCACAAAGCCACTAATGACAATGTCCTTGGTGGGACAATCAACCTCACGGGGACCGTACGGCTCCGTGCGACGCACGTCGGCCTCGATACTGCTATCGCGCAGGTTGTGCGGATGGTACAGGATGCACAGAGCGAAAAAGCGCCGATCGCGCGTATCGCCGACCAGGTTAGCAGCTGGTTTACACCGGCTATATTCGCCCTCGCCGGGCTTGTTTTTCTTCTGTGGATGCTATTCGGTACCGAAACGCCGCGTTTGCAAGCGGCTCTTCTCCATGCCACCGCCGTCTTAGTCGTTGCGTGTCCCTGTGCACTAGGCCTCGCGACGCCGACAGCCATCCTCGTTGGGACGGGACGTGGCGCGCGCATGGGCATCCTCATAAAAGGAGCCCCCATCCTCGAGCTTGCCGGTCGCATAACCACCGTTGTCCTCGACAAAACCGGCACGATTACCGAAGGGCATCCAAGCGTCTCAAACGTGATGCACTACGCTGGCAACCATGCTGAAAATCTATCATTTTTAAAATCCGTTGAGGAACTGAGTGCGCATCCCGTCGCCGCGGCTCTCGTAAACTACGCGACCGCGCAGGGTGCTGACAACCTCTCCGCCACCGATTTCGTCAACACAACAGGACTCGGGATTCAGGCAACGGTAAATGGGCAAAGCGTTCTCGTCGGGAGCGCAGCGTTTCTTGCCCAACATGACATCATCACGGATGCTGCCAGCATCGATTCCGACACTTGGTCACGGGATGGCCAGACAGTCGTCTTCCTCGCCAGTAATGGTCACCTCGCTGCTGCATTTGGCATTGCCGATCGTGTTAAAGAGACATCCATGGATGCCATCCAGCACCTCAAGCGGCTGGGTATCAATGTCGTGATGCTCTCTGGGGACAGTGAGCGTACCGCGCAGGCGGTGGGCCGGATGGTTGGGATTGACCGTGTGATCGCGGGCGTCCGCCCGGATGGCAAGCTGGCTCAGATCAAAGCGCTGCAGGATGGTGGGGATGTTGTTTGTATGGTCGGGGATGGCATTAACGATGCGCCTGCGCTTGCTCAGGCGAATGTGGGGATGGCGATTGGGACGGGCGCGGATGTCGCGATAGAAGCATCCGATATCACGCTGGTCCGCGGCGACCTCCATGGAATTGTCGATGCGATCCTCCTCAGTCGGGCCACGATGTCAACCATCCGTCGCAACCTCGGTTGGGCGTTTGGCTACAATATTTTGATGTTGCCGCTAGCTGCGGGAGCCTTGCAGAGCACGCTTGGCTGGTCGCTGACCCCGATGCTTGCAAGCGCGGCGATGAGCCTCTCCAGCGTCTCGGTCGTGGTCAGCAGCCTTTTGCTACGAAAGTGGCCGGTGCTCGGGCAGCGGGGTTAGCCAAGGGCATCGATGAGCGCGTTGTACTGCGCAGCCGGCATCGCATTTTGGAGCGTTGCCAAAACGGCGGTAACAGCAGGCTCAGGGGCATTCGCACGAAAAGCCTGCATCACTTGGAGGTTTTCATCCAACCTGCGGGCGGGAGCGATAAAGCGGAACATCCGAAGCAGGCTCTCAAAGCTGGTTTCACCCATGATCGCAATCTGGTGGCCGATTAGCTCCTCATCGGAGAAATGATCCATCATGAGGCGCTCCGTTGTGGCTTCTTCCTGCGCCATATGTACGAGATAAGCTGCCTGAAACAAGACGACTTCGGTGTAGAAGGCATCAATGGCGTCTTGGTTAGGTGTGGATGTAAGTGATGAAAGCAGGTCTCTAAGGCCACGGACTTTTGTCTCAAGTTCCTGATGAGCGGCATGGTCATCCGCGCCGGCGCCGGGGACACGCTCCTCCAGAGGCTCAAGAATGTACTTTTCTTCGAAGTCTGCATGCTCATCGAGGAAGTCAAGGACATCGATGCACAGGGTAACCAATGCCTCCACGGCAGAGGTGTCCGAGGCTGCTGTCGAGCCAGCAGCAAGGCTTAGCTGGGAAAGCGCGTTGCGGATGCCTTTGTGGGGTGGGTCGAGCGGGCGGAGTGTGGCCATGATCAAAAGTCCCTTTTTGTGATGCATACGTAAGCACCACGTGTGCACTGAAAACATTACGGCACTGTAAGCCGCAGTTC
>JBEDDQ010000185.1:0-3387 GCA_041176185.1 Armatimonadota bacterium
ATTGATGCTGTTGGCTTTCATGGCCAGACGATTGCACATGTCCCAGTTGCACCTGTAGGTTTTGCTCCATCGACTTTACAACTCGGCAATCCACATGCATGTGCTCGGGTCTTTCGGTGTCCGGTCGTCTTCGACTTTCGTCGCGCAGATTTGTTGTCAGGAGGCCAGGGAGCTCCACTGGTTCCCGCTGCTGACAGCCTGATGTTTCACCGGGAAGTGCAGTGTCATCCGATTGCAATCCAGAACATCGGTGGCGTTGGAAATGTAACCTACCTTGCGCCGAAGTCTGCGCCAATCGGGTTTGACACAGGACCTGGCAATATGGTCCTCGATCAGGTGATGGCAGCACGGACAAACAAGGTGTTCGATCGAGGAGGGGAAGTGGCCGCTAGCGGAGTGGTTATTCGTGAGATGCTAAATGCCTTACATAGGTGGCACCAACCGATCCTACCCCCGGTTAGCTATGGCCGTGAGCATTTCGGCCCGCCCTTTGTAAATCGACTTCTCACCGAGTGGGGGAATGAATCAACGGCTGACATCATGGCAACTGTTTCTGAATGGACTGCAACGACGATTACAAATGCTTTTCAGCAGCTCCCCAGCATACCGGAACGAATTTTCATGGCAGGCGGTGGAGCGAAGAACAGCGACCTCATCGCACGGCTTGAGCGACTTCTAGCAAGACGTATCCAGCCTTTAGATTGCCTAGGAATCACCAGCGATGCGCGTGAGGCAGTAGCATTTGCGGTGTTGGCAGATGCAAGACTTCGAGGAGTTGAGTTTGATTTAAGACGGGTAACCGGCAGCCAAGTCCCGCTGGGACTTGGCGCGATCGCACTACCATAGCTAACTGACTGCAGCCTCGACCCGCTTCAATGTGGCAAGTAGCGCCGGTAAGTCAGCAAGATTAAGCACTGTTGCTGCATCTGACATCGCGTTTTTAGGATCTGGATGAACCTCTAGGAACAACGCATCAATGCCAACGGCCATTGCTGCTTTTGCCAAATGTGGCACGTATTCACGTGTTCCTCCTGTCGCATGACCTTGCGCGGCTGGTTGCTGCACAGCATGTGTTGCATCGAAGACCACTGGAACACCGCCGGCAGATGCCATGATCGGGAGGGATCGGAAATCAACCACCAAGTTGTGATAACCAAAACTGACGCCTCGCTCAGTTACAAGTATGCGGTTGTTTCCCGTTGACTCAACTTTTCGTACAGCCTGTGCAATATCTTCGGGAGCCATAAACTGTCCCTTCTTAATGTTGACGACCTTACCCGTCTCGCCTGCGGCAATTAACAAGTCCGTTTGCCGGCAAAGAAAGGCTGGAATCTGGATCACATCGACAACCTCAGCAGCTGCAGAGCATTGATCTGCCTGATGGACATCCGTAACCACCGGCACACCGAACTCAGACTTTATAGCCGCAAGAACATCAAGGCCAGCTTGGATTCCATCTCCGCGAAAGGACTGCACGGATGTCCGATTTGCCTTGTCGAACGATGCTTTGAAGATATAGGGAATACCCAATTCGGTCGTCATTCTCTGTACTTCACTACAAATAGTTCGGCAGAGATCCAGATTCTCAATCACACATGGACCCGCCATAAGAGCAAACGGTAAGCCATCACCAATCTGAACATCATCTGTTACCACCACACGGCGGGTAATCACTTTGGACATCATTTACTCCTCTGCAAACAACGCACGAACACGCGCAAGGTCATCGGCTGTGTCAACTGACTCAGGAACATGATCTGTTCCAATGACCCGAATTCGGTATCCATGTTCTAAGGCACGCAGCTGCTCGAGCGATTCAGTCTGCTCGAGGGGAGTGCGCGCAAGGTTTGGGAACGTAGATAAAAAGCTGCGTCGGTATGCGTACAAGCCGACATGCTGGAGGGGGGAGATAACACCGGAGGCGCGTGGAAACGGAATACCAGCACGCGAGAAATAAAGAGCATCCCCGTTTTGTTTGACGACGACCTTCACTGTATTTGGGTCATCAAAGCGTTCTTCGGGTAGCTGACAAGCAAGCGTCGACATCGCCAAATCGGAGTCTTCTAAGAGCGGCGTGATTACGCTGTTGATAGCCTCTGCAGTGATCCGTGGCTCGTCTCCTTGTACGTTTACAATGATCTGAACAGATTCAGGCAAGGATGCAATTGCTTCGGCCAAGCGGTCTGTCCCGGTGTGATGCGCATGGCTGGTCATAATCACAGGCGCATTAAATCCTGCAGCCACATCTGCAATTTCCGTATCCGGGGTTACGATAAAGACCCCGTCGGCAGCACTGGACAACGACTTCTCGTAAACCCACTGCACCATTGGTTTTCCAGCTATATCAACCAATGGCTTATTGGGAAGGCGGGTAGCCGCAAGCCTTGCTGGAATCATCACAACAACATTCATGAACTGTGCTCCTGCATCTTTTTGACGATATTAGTCGTTGACTTACCATCCACCAACTGAAGAATAACAACATCCCCACCGTAAGCACGAACAACAGCGGTCTCAGGAAGTGCATCCGGAGATTTGTAGTCTCCACCCTTGGCATGAACATCGGGCTTCAAGACCGTCAGCAGTGGGATAGGCGTGTCATCCGTGAAAATCGTTACACCATCCACGCACTGCAGTGATGCCATCACTTCGGCACGATCGAGCTCAGGATTGATTGGTCTTGTCGGTCCCTTTAGGCGCCGGACGGATTCATCGGCGTTGATTCCAACAACGAGGCGGTCTCCAAGCAATCTCGCCTCACGAAGATAGCGTGTATGCCCAACATGAAGGATATCGAAAACACCATTGGTGAAAACGACCCGCTCGCCAGCAGCTTGCCAAGAGCGAATCTGCTCCGCTAATGCTTCCCAACTCAGTATCTCAGGGAATTTCATCCTGCCTTGATCCGCCTTTCCAATGCATCCACAACGCTTTCGACAGACATTTGCGTCATGCAGGCAATGTCTCCCCGTTTGCAGGAGCGTCCCTGACAGGGAACGCATGACAAGGTTCGATTGATCACAACAAGGTCGCGTGGATTATTCGATGGCCCCGTGCGGTCAGGATCAGCAGCTCCGCTCAAACACACAATACGTGCTCCAACAGCCGCCGCGATATGAAGTGGACCGGTATCTCCCGTGACAATCGCAGCCGCAGTTTGCATCACCGCACCTAACTCCTGAAGCGAAAGCTTGCCCACGAGGGACCTAATCGGTCGTCCAATGTGACCGACGATTGCTTCTTCCAACCATACATCACCAGGACCGCCGATGAGGACAGGGGTATGTCCTTGCATTTGGTTTTCAATCCAATCAATCAACTGTGCGAGTTTCTCCGGTGGCCAACGATTTATGTCCCGCGTACCCGCTGGGTTAATCATGATTCCAG
>JBEDDQ010000186.1:0-2813 GCA_041176185.1 Armatimonadota bacterium
TGTAAGAACATGGGCAAGTACGCCGAAGAGGCTGAAACCGCATTGTCCTATCTCTATCCGGATTGGGATAAACCCGCGATTGTCGACACGGCGCGCTTTTGGCGCTGCTATGAAATGGCGAAGACGAAGGAATACGATGTTCTTTCAAAAATTCCATCCAAGCGCCTTGACTTTGATGACCTTCTCCTCGAGTGCTGGTTGTTGCTGCGAGACAATGCCAGTATCCGGACCAAGTACGAGGTCGCATTTGACTATGTCCTCGTGGATGAGACGCAGGATACATCCGATGTCCAGTGGGAAATCGCCCGTGCATTTGCGCGGCGGAGCGGGAATCTGTTTCTCGTCGGGGATGTCGGACAGAGTATTTACGGCTTCCGGGGGTGCGATCCGCGCCGCACAGTGATGGCGTTTCGGAAGGCATTTCCGATGGGCGAAATCCACCGTCTGCCCGCAAACTATCGTGCTCATGAGACATTGGTGGTACTGGCAAATGAGCTGATTGCCCACGCCGACCTCGATGAGCGGTATCGCCTTGAGATGCAGCCCGTACGGAAAGCGGGGCCTGCTCCGGAGGTGACGCGTCACGTCGACCAGGATGCGGAAGCGGCTCACGTGGTCCGCTCGCTGATTGAGCGCCGGCAGAACAACTCGCTGGACTATCGGGATATCGCCATTCTGTACCGCACCAATGCGTATTCCCGCGGTATTGAGGATGCCTTGATTGCGAGTGGCGTCCCGTATCACATCACAGGTGGAACCAGCTTTTACAACCGCAAGGAAGTCCGTGACATGATTTCCTATCTCCAGCTGACGGTGGATCCTCACTGCGCTGCAGGTACGGAGGCGGCAAAGCGGTTGTTGAATGTTGCATCCAAGCGGCACGCAGCGCGTACCCGCGGCCTCGGTCCGGGCTTTGTCAAGCAAATTGAAGAGCTGGCGGAGCGGAAGCAGTGGTCATTTTATGAGGCGCTTTGTCGTGGCGGATTTACGACTGCGCAGGATATCGCCGTTAAGGACTTCCGTGATCAGCTCAAGGAAATCAAAGCGAGTGGCCAGACGGCACAGGTCCGGATTATGGCCGCGAGGCAGACCGGGTACGACCTCTACGTTGAGCTTGAGGATGGCGACCTTGAGGATGACGGCGAAGGTTCGAGCCGAATGGAAAACCTCGATGAACTCCTAAAGTTTGCGAGTCGCTTCCACTCCGTTGAGGCATTTTTAAGCTTTTGTGGCGGGCAGCTACGTAAATTTGGAGAGTCTGCGCGTGCCATGGATGCTGTGCAGATCATGACCATCCACAAGTCAAAGGGACTTGAGTGGCGGCTTGTGCACGTGATTGGATTCGCGTTCTTGATACTGCCGCACCACAGGTGCCTTCGGTACATCGATGGCGAATGTACGGCGGAATCCTTCGATGAAGAGCGCCGCGTGGCGTATGTCGCGGTGACGCGTGCAAAAGAGTGGCTGGTGCTGTCGTGGCCAACGTATCACAACGATAAGGCACTGGGGCCAAGTCCATTTTTGACGGAAATGCCGACGATTGCGACGCAGGTCAACGAGGCGATGGCAAAGCAGCTGGAGCCCGAGTCTGATCCAAATGAGTTTGATGATTTGATCGACGCAGATGCGCTTGCGCTTGAATTTGATATCGATGACGGCTCGACGCTGTAGGGGTGTTTTTCTCTTTTCAGGAGAACGTTGCACTGGGCCAAGTATGGGGTGATTTGATCGACGTGGAAGAGAAATCCATCTCGATTGCGTAGCCCATGTTGAAGTCTCTGACACACCTAACTGTTGCTAAGTAATGTGTTTACCGATGATGTGATTAATAGGTAAGATGCTTGCAACGGCACGTAAGGTCGCTGGAGCCAGAGGCTACATTACACAACAGGGGATGCGAATGTTGACTTGGAAAACCGTTATCGGATTTGGACTGCTACTCGGCCTTGCGCTGCGTCCCGCGTCGGCTCAGCTCAACCTTCAAGACACCGTCATCCCACCTGTCAAGACCGAGCAGGGACTACGGGCATCCGCCATCGATACACGCACCCTCTTTCCTGCTATCGATAACCGGCCGATTCCACTCCAAGCCCCTCCCGAAAACCCGGTCCGCAAGCCGTTCCCAGGAGGCGAAAAGTCCAATCTCCCCGTCGGAGGGATTGAAAAGCTCTCGGCGACTGTAAACCCAGGTCCAAAGTTTGCCGGGATGACGATGAATGGGTGGTACCCCCCGGATGCAGATATCGCCGTCGGGCCATCTCATATTGTCGAGGTCGTCAATAGCTCCTTTGCCATTTATTCAAAAACAGGCACAAAGCAGCTCGAACAGACGTTTCAGACACTCTTCAATGGTGTGGCTGTTGCGACGACTCTGTTTGACCCGAAGATTATTTATGACCGTTACAACGACCGTTATGTGATGGTGGTTCTCGAAAAGAGCACCAGCCCGCAGATTAGCAAGGTGTTGGTGGCGATCTCCGATGATGGCGATCCAAACGGGACCTGGTATCGCTATCGCCTCGAAGGCAAGCTTACGGTTGGTGGTGTGGACTGCTGGCTGGACTATCCTGGGTTTGGCTACAACCAGGATGGCTATGTCATCAGTGGCAACATGTTTGGCTTTGCAGATAATGTATGGCGAACGACATCCAGTATTGTTTTGCCTTCCGCTGCGGTTCTTTCCGGCGGCACCGCGAACACCAGTACGTTCCAGGACAACCAAATCGTCACGATTCAGTACGCTGAAATGCTTGGGGAGACGACATCGGTTCTTTACGGAATTGGTTCCTTTAACAACAACTTCCACAAAATGG
>JBEDDQ010000187.1:0-3210 GCA_041176185.1 Armatimonadota bacterium
TCCCAAGGGTACATTTAAGCATCCCGGGCGCGAAGCAGCCCTGTCCAAAGAGTGCAGCCTGTTGGTCTCCGAGGACGGCGCGAATCGGAATCTGGATGCCATTAAAGGTGTAGTGGCCAAATGTGGCATCGGATGCGAGGACATCCGGGAGGGCGACTTTCGGGACACCGAAGATGTCACAGAGAACCGGGTCCCAGCGCTGCGTTTTGGTGTTGTAGAGAAGGGTACGGCTAGCATTACTAGTGTCTGTGACGTGGTTTTCGCTACTTGTCAAGCCATAGATAAGCCAGCTATCGATGGTGCCGAGGGCTAGGTCACCAGTTTCGGCAGCAGCGGCGACCGCTGGGATGTTTGTCAGCATCCATGACCACTTTGTGGCAGAAAAGTATGGGTCTACGAGGAGGCCGGTCCGCTCCCGAATGTCAGCGGCGAGCCCACGTGCGCGGATTTCTTCGCAGAGTGAGGTTGTTCGGCGACACTGCCAGACGATGGCATTGCAAAGCGGTTTACCGGTGGCGCGGCTCCATGCAACGGCGGTTTCGCGCTGGTTTGTGATGCCGATTGCGGCAACATTTTGCGCGCCAACATCGTTGATAACGGCATTCAGCACATCGCGTTGAACAGCAAGTATTTCGCTCGCATCATGTTCGACCCAGCCACTTTGCGGAAAGTGTTGCGTGAAGGACTTTTGGTGGGTTGCGATGGGTGTGAGGGTTTTGTCGAAGGCGATGGCACGGCAGCTCGTTGTCCCGGCATCGACGGCGATGAGGACGGATGGTGGTTGGTTGTCCATGCTTGGAGTGTACCAATTCAGGATTCCGTTGTTTGAAGCGAGTTTATGGTGTGGCTGAGACAGTGCGGTGGCATACAATGCGCTGATTCTTCCGCCTGGTGTGATTCGGCGATGCTGCCGTCGATGTCCGGAACACGAGGCGTGAAACGAGGGAATGATGAACCGACGAAACTTCATGTTGACCGCTGCCGGGCTTGCACTCGCCGGCACCTTTGCGGTTGCACCTGCAAATGCTGACTTTTACGACTACCTCGCGCGTCCCGAGCCTGAGTATAAGTGGTCGCTGACAGAGAAGCGCGACTTGCCAGCGGGAACCATCTACGACATGAAGATGACATCCCAGGTCTGGCAGAACATCAAGTGGGACCACCGTGTCCAGCTGTTTGTGCCAAAGGAAGTCAAGCGTCCAGGCTACTGCACGATGCTCAATACCGGCGGTAATGGAAGCAAAGAAAACGACCTGATTGCCCTGACGGTTGCTGCAAGTACGGGTGCGCCATTTGCTATCATCCACAATATTCCAAACCAGCCTCTTTACAATGGCCTCACGGAAGATGCACTGATTGCTTACACCTGGGTCAAGTTTATTGAGACCGGTGATGAGACATGGCCACTCCACTTCCCGATGGCAAAGGCCGTTATCAAGGCTATGGACACCGTCCAGTCATTGACTAAGCAAGAGTCCCTTCCGGCACTGGATCGCTTTGTGATTACCGGAGCATCCAAGCGCGGCTGGACCACCTGGCTTGTCGGCGCATCCGGGGATAAGCGTGTTGCTGGAATTGCCCCGATGGTTATCGACATCCTGAATGTTAAGGCACAGCTTGCACATCAGCTTGAGCACTATGGCAAGCCAAGTGAGCAGGTTGAGGACTACTCAGCGGTTGGGTTTGACAAGATTCTGTCCGGTCCTAAGGGCGAGCGCCTGATGCAGCTTGAGGATCCATACTCCTACCGTGCGAAGTTGACGATGCCGAAGATGATTCTCCTTGGCACGAATGACCGCTACTGGTCACAGGACTCGCTAAACCTTTACTGGGATGGCCTGGTTGGCGAAAAGAGCGTTCTGTATGCGCCAAACAGTGGGCATGGACTTGAGGACCGTGGGCGTGTGCTGGCAACGTTGAGTGCCTTTGCGCGTTCGGTTGCTGAGAAGAAGCCGATGCCGGCGCTCCGCTGGACCCGTAAGGAGCTGGCAAATGGCAGCTGCGACTTCGTGGTCACGAGCAACACGCCGATTGTCAGTGCACGAATTTTCCGCTGCGAAGCGCCAACGCGTGACTATCGTGACAGCAAGTGGAGCAGCATCGAGTTGACGGTCCCTGCGGGTGGTAAATCGGTCAAAGCCAATGCGCCAAAGCCAGCGACGGGCTGTGCGGCATCGTATGTCGAAGTGACTTACGGCGCGGGCGCGGAGAAGTTTACGCTCACGACCCAGATGCAGCTGCTTGGAAAGCCGGTCAGCGCACCAAAGTAGTTCGTTGCATCAAAATGCGAACACCCCTGTGGAGATTCCATGGGGGTGTTTTTTATGTGTTGGTTATCGGCGAAGATTAGAGCCACGCGGCGCAGCATTCTTTCGATAGGGGCGCTTACTTCGGCGGAGGGACCACACCAATCGTTAGCAAAATGTTGGCATAAATCCGCTGCTCACCGGTCGCGATCACAAGGGCGACATCCGATTCGCAGGCAGCATCGTAAAAGTTGAACCGCTTGATTGGAATCAATGGCAGCTCAGGGCCGAGGATATCTGCAAACTCACTCCAGATCGGAGGCTCCTTGCCATCTGCAGTGGCCATCACATGCACCTGCTCAATCGGCACCGCACCCGCAATCACTTTGAGGACCTGAACCGCGTTCAACACACCAGGTGCGAGATTCAAATAAACCCGCTCCGCATCCGGGTTGGATTTGGTCACGTGAGGATAGTTGCCATCCGTGATTAGAATCTGTGAGCCGTGCCCGGCACCACCAAGGGCGAAAAGAATCTCTGGATGTAAAAGCTCACCACGTAGCATTTGTCTCTCTCCTCTTGGGCACCTGAAGTGCCCCTACTCCGTCAGCAATAACAAGTCATCAACATCGATTTCGCGCTCGGAGCGCTCATACGCCGAAAGGCAGGCCACCAGCCACGGGAGGGCTGCTGCGTATCCGGCCAGCACATCGGATGGATAATGCACCCCCAGATACACCCGGCTTGCGCCAACAATCGCGATGAACAGCGTTGTAACGGAACCAATCCCAATCTTCGCCAGCCAGTGGCGATTCTTCATCCACCAGTATGCAAGCGTTCCATAGAAACACATGCTGACAAAAGAGTGTCCGCTTGGGAAACTAAATGTCTCCTCAACCGCGAGGGCTTCGACCAGACTAGGACGCTGCCGGCCATAGCGGTACTTCGTCGTCCCTATAATCAA
>JBEDDQ010000188.1:0-3515 GCA_041176185.1 Armatimonadota bacterium
CAACCAAGCCATCCGAAACACTGATTGATGCAAGCGCCGCGGCAGCAGATACTGCCATCGGTACAAAGTGAACCTGTTTGATTCCTTTAGATGCCAGCTGCTCGCGGATATCAATCAAGTCGGATGTTCGTACAGCCGCAACGACGGTGAGAATGCCATCGGGTGAGATATCGGATGTTTGGTGAGCACAAAACGCAGACTCTGCTTCATCAAGCGGGAAGAGCGACTTCCACTGGACAAATACCAGCTGTCTAAGGTCATCGCCGCTAACCTTAGGGAGGCGCACAGTCTTGATGAAAGTTCGCTCCCGGGCAATGCCGACCAGAGCAGTTTTACCGGAGGTCTGCAGGCTAATGGATGCAAAATTTACAGCGGATGTCTTTTGTCCGGTGGACAACTCAATCGCGGCCACTTGACTGGGGGACCAGGAGAAAACAATATCGGGCTTTAGTTGGCGCTTCATGGAGTCTGTCCTAACACTTGCGTGGTAACCGTTGGCTCTGACGTCCATTGCCACCACTCTGGCGCGGAATATGACGCAGGGAATCGCTCAAGGTTCACTATCTGAGGCGTTCCGTTGGTGATACGGACGGTGGCTTCTATCGCAACGGACTGTTGTCCAGCTGTTCCAAGTGCCCTGATGATAAACGTGTCACTGCCAACAGTGAAGTAGTCGGCAATTTGTGAGAGGACGCCATTCGTCACATTTGGAAATGTAGCCAAGTCTCCAAGATTAGATATGCCGGATGACTGACGCGAAAGTATTTCGCTCACAAGCTCTGCTGTCATATCCGGAAGAAGCTCTAACACACCTTGAGGAGCGGTGTTGAGGTTTATTTTTCCCGTTAGACGGGTGTCTGCAGTAAATCCGACAGAGTTCAGAATAATGTTAGCCTGTGATGTCCCGAGAGCATTTTGCTGGAAAAGGGTTCTGAAATTTTCCCAAGGGGCATTCCGCTGCAGGTTTGTGGCCGTGCCGCGATCGAGTCCGAGCTGCGTTAGTCCATTAATGTTTGTAATTTGTTGATTCACATTGACGCGTTGGTTACCATTCCCCTGAGTATTCGGTGAACCTGGGTCCAATACGATCAGTGAGCGGAGAGGTAACGTCCTTGTCCCGGCGGTGTTTCCCTGAAGTGCAGCCGCTCCACTTTGGCCCGCAGAATCATCTGGTAAACCATATAGCGTGGATGGTGTCCAACCATTGACCAGAAGTAACTCCGACAATGTCCTGAGGGGGCGGCTTGATTTTTGGTAAGGGGTTGACAGTTGGGTATAGACAGAATCGTCCGCTCCACTTGGCCTCGTCGATGCTGCCGGATCCTTCCAGTCTAGGAGAGAGTCGGACTGCTCAGCTGTCAGCGACATGTTGAGAAGCAATGCACTCGTGGCTGTGTTGATGTCGATCAACGAGCCGGCATCAATAATCTGATATCGAAACGATGCGTTTCCAAGGTCAAATTGTTCATCACCTTGCTGACCAGCTAAGTACCAGTCATCATTCATTGTGACAAGGTTTGTGTCAACTGTCGTCAGGGATGCCAGGGCTTGATTTAGGCCAGCACGGGATGCTGCATCGGCTCGCATCAGCTGCATCTTCCCGAGGAGAATATTCGATGTTTGTCGGTGGTTGGATGCAACGACCGAAACGATGGCTACGAGAGCTGTTACGACAATGAGGACCTGTAGAAGCACAGCCCCGCGGATGCGACGTTTCATGGCTATGCTGCTCCCTGGGTTACGGGATTGCTGGCTGTGACATCACTGGTTGGTACCACGATAACAAACGAGTGAAGCTGATCTGAAGGTTCTGATGTCAAGCGGTATTGAACCCTAACTGCTGCTGGAAGGCGTCTTGATCCTGTGCGAGTGTCCCACTCTGTAAGCCATTCAGCACCATCCCAGAATTGAAACCCAATTTCACTGACATCAGCATTAACCAAAGACTCCAGACCACCCTGTAGCGGATCTGCATCGACTGGTCGCTGAATACGCTCGAACATTCCTGTGGAAGTACCGGCATCCCCAATGGCCACCGTACTGTACGAAACCTCAGCTAGTCCGCCGAGAGGGCCATAGGTGTCATGAACGTCATCAAACGTCAACGCACTGTCTAATGAACCGCCTGGAATGGATGCATAAGCAGATGTAAACGTCAGGCGTGTGGCTCCAAGATCACTGGATGCATCATCGGATGATGCGATGAAAAATGACTTTGTATCATTGGTATCCGTGCTCAATAGTGCGCAGGAGATTGTCTGGCGCATGCCCGATGTCCAATCAGATTTACTTTGCTCTGCTGCAAGCAGACGTTGGGAAAAGTTGAGGTGATCCACTCCAGCGCGGAATGCCACTGCTGACGCGGCCACGACGATACCACCGATTCCCATTGCCACGAGAACCTCAAGTAACGTTAGACCCGTTCGAGTGCGCCTCACGGTTGCGTACCCGTACCAATACCCGACGTAGATGTCGTGGTAGCGTCGTATAGAACGGTTGACAGTGATTGCTGGGTAACTTGATCCGTTGCTGTAATAGTCACAACATAGGTTCCGTCGACCGAACCTACCTGTATATCGATGTTGTATGTGACATCCGGTGCACCATCATCTGTAAAGTCACCATCCGTTGGCGTCTCCGTAATGGGGGATGTAACTCCAATCTCTTCAATCTTGTTCGTAGCAAGCCTGAGGAGACGCTCTGCGTGAACGGCATTGATGTTGGTTGTTTGTAGGGATGCCAGAGCCTGCATCGCTGCGACAACGCCAACTCCACATAGGATTACCGCTACCAATGCCTCAACAAGGGTAAATCCGCGTTTATTGCGCACTATCTGGCACCCAGTCACCGGCAGCCCACTTACCACCGCCAGCTTGCGCATCGGGGAGGTTTTCTGGTGTGAACCAGGTTGCAGCTCCCGTTTTGGTAACGCGAAGGATCAAGTTGTTTCCAGTGTCCGTTGAAAATGTCAAGTCTGCTGCATCGCATTGTCCATCGCTGTAGGCAGACCAGTAATCCAATGATTCAGGGTCTCCGTTAGCTTCGGCAGGAGGAGCTTCAACCGATTGCAACGTGAGCTTACCGTTGAATGTGGACGACTTAATCTCAGCTGGGTCCTGCGATCCCTGAACACGTTCCATCACAAGTGAGCCGCCGTCGTCCCGGAGCCGAACGGTCACAGACGACTTCCGCGCTTCTGACATCGCTTGCGAAACAAAAACAACGACATTCGACTTAGCCGTAACCATTGCCATGGCATCCTGCATGCGCATCACATTGGGAATAACCAAAGTAGCAAGCAGAAGAAGGATGCCAATCAGAACTGACATCTCAACCAGGGAAAAAGCCCGTCGCTTCATCATATATATTCGAACTATTCGCTTGTGATGTCTGCAGCATCACCTTCGCCGCCTGGTGCCATGTCTGAGCCGTAGCTTGTGATGATGAAGTCTTCACCATTTGGACCAGGAGCTTCGTAAACATAGTCGCCACCCCATGGATCCTGAGGCAATTCC
>JBEDDQ010000189.1:0-5276 GCA_041176185.1 Armatimonadota bacterium
CGCCCTGCAGAAACCAATAGAGGTTGTTACGCCAGTGGGTTGGGTCGTGCGCATGGCTATCGACATTCCAGTGATGCGTGATGTTCTTGTCCGCCAGATACACGTGTGTCTTACGGCTGATACCAAAGAGTGAGTCCTTGGAGCCGCAGGACAGGTAGATGTAGGTTTTGCGCTTGCGGGTGACATCCGGGTCAGGGATGAGCTTTACGGCATCCATGGTGTTCGGAGCGGATGAAAATGCGCCGATCGCGCCAAACTTGTCCGCATTTCCAAAGCCAAAGTTCAGCGTCTGCCCTCCGCCCATCGAGAGGCCGGCGATCGCACGATTCTCGCGACCGGGGAGAACAGAATAGGTCTTTTCGATAAACGGGATGACATCGTTGAGCAGGTCCTTCTCAAAGACCGCAAATGAAGGCGCCGCCGCAAAGACATTTCCCTCAGCCTTGTCATTCTTCTGTGCACGGCCATTTGGCATCACGACAATGACATCCCGGACTTTGCCAGCTTGAATAAGGTTGTCGAGGAGCACATCGACTGTCGCAAACCGCTGCCACTCTGTCTCATCCCCTCCGATTCCGTGAAGGAGGTAGAGAACGGGATACCTTTTATCCTTGGTGTAGCCCGGCGGCGTGTAAATGTTGAGCTTGCGTGTCGTCCCGACGGTGGTCGATGTGTATTCAGCCAGCATTAGCTTACCGGCAGGGCTGGCTGGGTTCCGTTTGGTGATGTCGGCTGGAGGCTCAGGGAAGACCTGCTTGTCATCTTCAGCGAGCTGGACCTTTTGCTGGTTGTTCAGTACTGGTTCCTGGTGTGCAATCATGATTGCCGGGACAACAATTGGAAGCATTAGTTTTTCTCCGTCTGGGAATATGTTTAGGCATCATAACCTCTAATACTATAGATGTCAGTAGGTGTAGTTGAGCGCGTGGAAGTTGGTCTGTGGACAAAGTCTGTCACCCAAGAACTATGATTTCAATCCTTCTACTGTTTACGACTATGTCGACGGTCAATCATCACGTCCTAATTTCTTTGTCACCGTCGATGTCACAAGACGTCTATCGAATCAGATTCCATAACCAGACCGGATATGGTTGATGTCGGTTATGAGTACAGTCGGAAGCGCGATGGGTGCTGCACGTCTGACGATTGCACATAGAGAAACACTCTGTGTAGATTGTTTATTCCACGGATGTCAGTAGCTGTAGTCAAATGGCCGGATGTCGCGCTTGGGCCAGAGGTTTGTCCAGATGTCATGGTCGACGCTGCGATAGGCGATACGGACTTTCTTCTCGACTTTGTTTGTGCCGAGGTATTTGCGGAAGTTGGTCAGGATGGCGTTTGGCGTGTTTGAGTAGAGGAAGTAGTTGGTGGTCCCACTGCCGTGGTCAAAGCCATCGTATTCGTGTGTGCGTGGCATGCATTCGGCGATGCGTTCGCCGAAGGCCTCTATGGATTTCTGATCAGGGAAGAAGGTTGCGGGGAACTGAATGACGACTTGGTAGAGATAGTCGGGGTGTGGCGAACGTGCATCTGGTGGTCTGTCTTGCAGTAGTGGTTGCAGCTGAGTGAAGTTGGAGAGCCATGTGTCGAAGGCTGGGGCGACCTTGGATGTCTTTCCAGTTTCGTGATTAAACAGCCAGATAGGGGCATCATGCAGACTTGGTTCTGCTTTAGGAAGGCGTTTGAAGCAAAAGACGTTTCCGGAGCAGTCGTTTGCGAAAGCAACACAGCCTTTGATACCGATGTCTGCGCTGCTTTCGATGACATCGGCTGGTGTTAGGAACTCCTGAACCGCGATGATTGGTGACTTCCGAAGGACGACGATGTCGAGAATGCCCGGTGTGTAGACTGGGCCGAATTGCATCAGAAACGCAAAGTAAGCCTTTGGTAGAAGAACGCCAGTTGTTGATTCGACATTTGCGATGTCATCCTTCGAAACCAGAGCTATGCTCTCTCCCTTATGAAAGCGCTCGACAAAAGCGGTGTGAATTTGTTCCTGGAGAGTCATTCGGTATTCGGCATGTTACTGGATGAAAGTGATTTGGTAACGGGTGATACCGCTACGTGCTATTTTGTCGGGACTAAGAAAACATCCATAGTAGAAATTGGATTTTCCATAGCAGAAAAACCCCAATTTAGCCTCGAATATCCCATTCCAGCCTACCAAACCAGCCACTTTAGCCTATGGGGGACTACGGAGAGGGTGGGATTCGAACCCACGGTAGCTTGCACTACTTCCGCTTTCGAGGCGGACGCACTAGACCACTATGCGACCTCTCCGTATAAACACATGCAGGGGTCTAAGCTGCACGCAAAAGGCACCCCGTCTGAGGGATTCGAACCCCCGACCTTGCCCTTAGGACGGGCCTGCTCTGTCCAGCTGAGCTAAGACGGGACATCCCAACACTGAACGGGTGCGAAAAAGAATATCATGCAAACCGTACGCAGTACCACTGTCCCTGACCTAATCCGGTATCAGCGCCCTGTCCGGAGCTCTTTCCGAAGCACAAACTTCAATGCTGACCAAGAAGCATCCACCGCACAAACCTTTACATCCACCAATCCGGTCGGCAGAATCCACTCCCGCAAACGATCCTCTGTGATATCCGTTACAACTCCACTCGTCTTCTTTGGCCACGAAATCCAGAGGACTTCGCTATTCGTAAATTGCTTTCGAAGCACCGATGCCAAGTCCTTGACGACATATCCATCCACGGAAAAAATGTGAACGTATTCAGCTTCAGCGATCGGGACTTCCACAAGGGATGACCAAACATCTGAAACCAATGGCAGCACTTCCGGAGGCAGACCAATGAAGGCAACCTTCATCCCATTGCGCAATCCAAGCTTTGCAGACAGCGCCTTGCCAGAATAGCCTTGTTGTACCGATTTCGTCACATTAAGTATCCCGTAAGCCGAAATCGGTCATCGGCTAGCCCATAACAAAATTCACCCGATGTTGCCCAGTCACTCGCTGCCTTACCTAGCAAAACGGTGAACTTAAACCCATGCCCGCTGCAGCCGCTGACGATTAGCACATTCTTCCCAGCTGGTGCGGTGTCGAAGATGAAATCCTCATTTGGAGTGTTTGTGTACAAACAGACCTCTGAGTGGATGACACTTCCCAGCGTGCCGCCGATACGCTTCTCCGCCATACGCACCGCTGCATCATCGTCGCCACCCCGCACAGCGCGGTCATCCGTGATTGGGTCAACCTCAACCCCGGGGTGGTGCCGCGCGACCTTCACACCATCCACACGGCCATCCATAGGGAAGCCATACCAATACGTCGCTGCATCAATCCAAACCGGCATCCGCTCAGGACTACAAACACCCCTCGCCAATCCCTCCAGCCCGACATAGGTAATCTGCTGGCGGGTAACGGTAAGTGGTAACCCAATCTCAGGGAACAACATCGGCAAATAGGCACCGCCCGCGACGATCACCTTGTCGTAAAAACTGAAATCCCCGCTCGCTGTTCGGACCAAAACATCTGTCTCCGATTCACGGACATCAACAACCTCGACACCCGCCCGAATTTCAGCACCCGCATCACGGGCAAGCGCAACCTGCGCCTCAACAATCTCACCACTTCGGAGAAATCCTGCATCCGCGTGGAAGGCAACCACTTCGTCATCGGAAAAGCGAAACGCCGGAAAACGCTGCATCGCATCCCTAGCCGGCATCACGGTATGGGCAACCCCGGCACCTGACAGGGCTGCGATTGTGGCAACCAGCTCTGGATGCCCATCCGGCGCAAACGTAACACCCCCGCACTTGACCAACAAATCACGCCCCGTCTTGTCACAAAGCGCTTCCCAAAGCGGAAAGGCGGATGACATCAGGTTTGTATAAAGCAGATCAGAATAGGCATAGCGGATAATCCGCGAGTTACCATGACTTGACCCACGTCGATGGCCGATATCGTAACGCTCGTACCCGGTTACATCGTGGCCTGCATCCGCTAGAAATCTAAGCGCGGCGGACCCCGTCCCTCCTAGACCAATGACTGCAATCTTCATCGACATTCATCCCATGCACGAAGCCGCAACCAGCGCAGCCTAGAAGCTAGCGGTTGCTCACCACAATCCAGACCGACCAGGCGATGCCTCCGAGCACCGTCAGAATAGCAAGGATGGCAAATCCGCGTCCAAAGACCAAGCGTGCCCAAAGCCAGGCGGCAACCTGACCAAGCTCCGGGAGCGCGGCAACTTTGTCCAGCTGCTCCATATCCCAGTTCAGCGCATGGAGGACATCCGGATGGCTGGCTTTACGGATGCCATCTCGAACCGCAACGCGAGCCGCGTCAAGACGCTCTTTGTAAGTGGCAAAGCTTGGGCTAATACGGAGTGCGGCGATGGCATCTTCAGGCGCGGAAACCGCTGCTGAGAGAATCCTGTCCGGGTCTGCCGCTGTGATCGTTGCATCAATCGGTAGCGGCGCTTCGGCGTCTTCGGATGCATAACCTTCCGATGCATCAGCGTCGGCCGCAGCATCGCTTGTCTGCGCGTCCGTATGGACCACTTCCGCACGCAAATTACCGCCAAAGTAAACGGGGAGGCCACTCGGTGCATCCGGGACAAACACCACATCATCGGATTCATCCGGTATGGGCGTATTACCCTGATTTTCATCCTGATTGTTAGGGGACATTACTGACTCCAAAAAGACTTTGGGGACCCGGGTGGGTCCCCAACTCGCTTATTCAGCCGCAGGAAGTGGCCGGCCACGATGGCAAGCCTTGTAAGGCTTACCCGATCCACATGGACACGGATCATTGGGCTCAGGGGTTACCGGTGCTGTCGTCGGCGCCATCGCGGCAGCCTGCAGCAGAAGGTTCATCTCCTGCTCGACCTTTGCGGTGTCGATAGATTGGACATCATCTTCGGAGGCTTCCTCACCGGATGTATCATCGTCTTCCTGTGACATCTCGAACTGTCCGAATGCCCCGCTGAGGAGCATTTGGAGGAGCTCATCCTCACTTGGCTGAGCTGCCTGCAGCTGGGCACGGAAGGTCTGTGCCATGGTTTGCGCGATGATCGTCGTTTGCAGCTGGTTGAAGAGCTCGAGGGCTTCTTTCTTGTAAGCAACAAGCGGATCGACCTGTGCATAGCCACGGAGGCCGATACCTTCGCGGAGGTAGTCCATGTTGCGAAGATGCTCAACCCACTCACGGTCGATGACCTGGCGCATGACCTGGCGCTCAATCTCACGCATCTGTTCGGCACCCATTTCAGCCTCACGGGCTTCAAAGGCATCCACAGCTGCTTTGTGCA
>JBEDDQ010000190.1:0-7057 GCA_041176185.1 Armatimonadota bacterium
TTTTCGTTATAGCACAACGAGCGTATTAGTTTGGACAGTTTTGGTGCCAAGGCGTTCTGCCTGGATCAGGCAGTGGCAATGGGTACTGGCGCATCAGGTCAACGCCTGACCAAGGAAGTCCGCATGGCTCAGACAAAACCTGCCCTTTGGACATCCACTTTGCATGACCATCAAAGAATGTCGCATTGACGCCGTTTGTGTGCCGAGTCAGAGCAAGTACAGGCTCACCAAACCCGGGCTTAATGTAGATGTTTTTCGGTGGCTCAAACCAGCTGTCATCAAACGGCACGCCCTTTTCCGTTACGACGACGATGTCCGCTGGACGCTCTACCTGCGCCAGACTCAGGCTCTCGGCTGCGCGATTTGCCACATAGGACCGTGGCTTTCCATCTGCACTATTTGGTTTCTTCCCGCTATCCGATGGACAAATCAAAAGTGCTTTGTCATTGGCGGTGTACGGGAGGATTTGATTCCACCAGCGGTTGGATGCATTAGCACCGAGTGGCGCACCGGGATTTACACGACTTCGGTCCACATTGTGACCAAAGAAGAAAATCGTGTCATCGTAGTCACTGAAGTACATTTGCAAACCAAGGCCGAGCTGGCGCATATTCGACATGCAGCTGGCTGCTCTCGCCTTCTCACGCGCTTGTGCAAACACGGGGAAAAGGATGGCTGCGAGAATCGCGATGATGGCAATAACGACGAGGAGCTCGATAAGCGTAAAGGCACGACGTTGCATTGACTACCATACGGCATTCGGAGGATTGTACGCATCAACCATTGTTAACGAATCGCCACTTTCAGATTCTGACGCTAGAATGTGACTTCGCATGACCCATCTCGAACGAACCAAGATCAATGCCGCACGCTGGTCCATCGGGGTTGGTGTCTCACTTGTCATCACAAAGGCAGTTATTGGGCTTCTCACCCACAGTGTGTCCATTAAGGGCGAGGCAGTGCACAGCGCAACCGATGTCGTCGCAAGCCTTGTTGCCTTTGTCGCCATCCGGAAGGCTACAGAACCCGCCGATGATGACCATCCATACGGTCATGGAAAAATTGAGAGCCTCTCAGGTTTGGCGGAAGCAATCATTATTGGTGCAGCGGCCATCGCGATTGCGGTGGAAGCAACGCGCAGCCTCCTCGGGGATGAACCAAATGTCCATGTCGGAGTCCTTGGCATTGGGATTATGATTGTTAGCGCATCGGCTAACTTTGCCGTGTCCGCCCATCTCAGTAGCGTAGCCCGTAAGTCGGACTCGCCGGCGCTTGCCGCGGATGCCAAGCATCTTCTTGTGGATGTCTGGACATCCATTGGCGTCCTCGCGGGTCTGATCGCCACAAAGCTCACCGGGTACAATCGTATCGACGCCATCATCGGTTTTGCTGTCTCCTTGATGGTCCTAAATGCGGCATGGCACATCGGTCGTGGAGCGGTGGACTTCTTGCTGGATGGTCGCCTGCCGGATGACGAGATCGTGCGGATTGAGCGCATTTTCAATGAAGATGAACGCGTGCTCGGTTTTCATAAGCTTCGGACGCGCAAGAGTGGTGCTGACCGACATGTGGATGTACATGTTCAGGTGGATGATGACCTCTCGCTGAAAGATGCGCACCAGATCACGGAAGAGCTGGAAGATGAGATTCGCAAAGTTCTCCCGAACACGGAGGTTGTGATTCATACAGAACCGTTCCGGGAGGAGCAAAAGCATCAGATGGAAATCGAACACCGGCGTGGACGTGAAGGCTGAACCATTTCCCTACGCTATAAAGAGCAACATCGCATCGTTTGCGAACATCGTTCCATGCTGTGTCAACCGTACAACACCGTCTGCTACTTCCAGTAGTCCGGCGTTGACGCCGGATGTGAGCTCATCCGCGAACAGCTCACCAATATCCACCCCATAGCGCGATGACACATCGGCGAGCACGACCCCTTCGGGGAGCCGCAGTCCAAGCATTAACGTCTCTCCAATGCTCCCAGCAAGATCCGGCGTCTCCGTCATCTCAAACGCAAATGGATTCCCGCTAAGCATCTCTTCGATATAGCGACTTGGACGCATCACATTGGTGGTGCGGTCCACATTGTCATAACCGACCGCTCCCGCACCAAATCCCCAATAGGCATCATTACGCCAATAGACGCGGTTATGCCGGCTCTCCAAACCATGCTTTGCATAATTACTCAGCTCATAGCGGTCATAGCCTGTATCGCAGGAGAGCTCCATAGCAAGCTCAAGCATCGCAGCTTGCGCAACATCCCCGGGAAGAACCATCCGTCCACGTTGAAGCCGCCCCCAAAAGGGCGTGTTTTCTTCGAGGATAAGGCCATAAATGGACAAGTGCGGGATGTCCAGTGCGAATGCATGGCTCATTGTCCGACGCCAGTCAGCCAATGTCTGGCGTGGGAGGCCAAACATCAGGTCGATGGAAAGGTTTGTAATCCCGGCACTCCGAACGAATTCGATGGCAGCAGCGGCATCCTCGGGTGCATGCGTCCGGTCAATCATTTTCAGGACATCTGGATTGAAGGATTGGACACCAAACGAGACACGATTCACGCCGCTGGCGCGCAGCGCGCTCCAGTCGTGGAGCATCACATCGTTGGGGTTGGCTTCAAGCGTTACCTCGGCATCGGGTGCGATGCCAAGCGTTTCCCGTAGCGTGTCGAGGATGCGAACGAGCGCGGCAGTTGGGAGCTGGGTAGGCGTTCCACCGCCAAAAAACACCGATGTTAGCGGCAGTCCCCCTGCGCCACGAATCGCAATTTCGTGACAGATGGCATCGACGTACCGCAACTTTGTGCCATCTTTGTAGCCAGAATAGGCATTAAAGTCACAGTAACCGCATTTTTTGGCGCAAAACGGGATGTGAACATATGCCGCAGCGGGAATGGTCGGTGTTGGCTGCCAGTCCCGCCGCAGGAGGTCGGATTTCACCCTAAATGCGTGAAAGCAGCTCAGCCTTTTTGAGCTCGTATTCTTCCGCAGTGATGGCACCGGAGTGCATCAGGGCATGCAGGGATGCCAGTTTCTCGATGCAGTCTTCGACCGGATCTACAACTGGAACAGGTGGCGCATTTGGGGGAACGGGGATGTTCGATGTTGACGATGCGGAATCCGTTGCGGCTGGCTGCTTAACCTTGAAGTCGCGTATTTTGAGGTGCAGCGTCTTCGCGAACGACTCCGAGAGAGCCTGAATGCTTGGCTCAGTGCCGCGGCGGCAATCCTTGAAGTAGTTCTTGAGTGTTTCTCCTGCTGCCCATGCAACAGCCGCGGTGATTGGCGCCTGGATGGCAACGGACACAAGGTAACCCGCCCCAGGAATAAACTTCGCGAGCTTTGAACCGGCATACGCGGCACCAAAAGCTCCACCGAGCACCGTTGCGGTTGTCGTTGCGATCGCAAAACCCATTTGCCGCGCGCGCTTCGCAGACACGAGAACCTGATAGACGCCGGAGAGCTCTGTAGCCATTTTGGAGAACGTCGCCGTCACTGCAGCGATGTCAAGGCCAAATGGCAAGAGGTTGGCAGCTGCGCTGATAGCGGTGTAGGTCAGGATGATGCCATTTGCACGGCGATCAATTTCATCCCAATCCGGTTCCATTGGCATCATGGTCTCATCCCTCATCGGTGGCCAGTCACTGGTCTTCCGGCCGGGCAGCACACCATCCCCCATTGTGTCGATAAGCTTTTCCTTGGCGGCATTTCCAAGACGTTTAAGGGTGTCTGCAATCTGATCCGGTTCCATGTTGGCTCCCGCGTTCATCGTACCGCTTCCGCGGCATCTGGACAGTCTACGAATGGACGTTTGCAATGGTTCCTGAGATGTAAACGGAAGGTAGGATATAGACCATGAATGTCACACAGGATGAGCGCGAATACTGGACACGGCATCCGGGACGACCTCCCGTGATGCAGCAGTCGTGGCGGGATTTGCTGTTTGTCCATTGGCCGGTTCCAGCAGATGTTATCCAGCAGGCGCTTCCAGCAGGCATCACTGTTGATACATTCGATGGATTTGCTTGGGTGGCATTAGTGCCGTTTCAAATGCGCAATGTACGGCCAGTTTGGGCGCCATGTGTGCCGGGCCTCAGCAACTTTGCCGAATGTAATGTCCGCACCTATGTGCACATCAATGGTAAAGCTCCGGGAGTTTGGTTTTTCAGCCTCGATGCGGCAAATGCAATCGCGTGCGCAATCGCACGAATGACATTTTCTCTCCCCTATTTCCATGCGAAGATGAGTGGTGTCGTGACAGGAAGTGACTTTCATTACCGTACGCAGCGCCATCGGTCGGGCTTGGATGCATCGCTTTCAGCAATCATTTCGGCGGGTGAACCGCAACCTGCTGTACAAGGCACATTTACGTGGTGGGCTGCGGAGCGCTACCTGTTACACAGCATCCACAAGGGCAAGCTGCACACAGGGCAGGTGCATCACAAGCCGTACCGTCTTATCGATGCGACAGTGGAATTCTCGACGTTCGATGCCGAATTTCCCCTTTCACATGTCAGTAATAGCCCACCAGTGAGTGTGTTGTATTCGCCTGGTGTCGATGTGGATGTCTTTGAACTCGTGCCATTTTCACCTGATTTCAATGGCTGAATCCGCCAATCAGCGTGTTACTTTGGGACAAAAGACCCATGCCCACGATTTTGGCATCTGATACACCATGTCAACAGGAGAGAGAAGCACATATGTTGCGTAAACGCGAACACGAAGAACTGAACCAGCTCCACGATGGAACATCTGACCTCAGCGCTGCGGCGATGGTGGATGAGCCATCCGAGCGTCAAATGTACAAGCGCTACCGAGAGTTTTTCCGTGATGCCGATCAGCATCGCACGTGGAACCTCTGGAATGACATCCCGTGGAATGAAATCCCGGAAACCCCAGCATCCGAAGAGCTGATAGCCGCAGTTGAGCGTCGCTATGTCGAGCTGATGTTCCTCCCGGACTACTCATCCAGGGCTCTGCAGTCGCAGCGCTCCTCCCGTGGCCGCGCTTGGTTTATGACGCGCTGGTCCTATGAAGAAAGCAAGCACTTGCTTGGACTTCAGGAATGGTTGATTTTGCGTGCTGGTTACACGGAAGAGCTATGCCGCGATACTTGGGAGCGCGAACTCACTGAAAGCCAGTGGATTCCACCAATCAACACGCCAGAAGCAGTCCTGATTGATAGTCTTGCTTGGGAATGCTACGAGATTGAAGGCCTTGCGACGATTCGCGATCTCGCAGTAACCGAAGGCGATGTCACATTGGTACGCCTGATTGATCACTTGCTGCTCGATGACGCAGCGCACATGTCCTTCCTCCGCGAGTCAATTCAGGAAGTGCGTAAGTCACGCCCGAATGAAATTTCCGAGGCATTGGAAGCCGTTTGTGCAACATTGGTAGACCCAGGTCTGATTGCACGTCTGCGGGCGGAAGTTACTCAATAAAAAGAGTAAAGGGTGCTGCGTGAAGCCTCACACAGCACCCATCTGTTACTGAGTTATTGCACAGCTATTTGCGATCTCGCATCGCAGCCTTCAGCTGTACAGCGAACTCGATGAGTCGTCCGGTCTTAATTCGGGATGCCAAGACAATCGGTTGATTTCCGTACGTAAACGCCACAGCACAGTGATCATTCTGGCCTATTAGTGTGTAAAACTGGCTTCCATCCGAACCCGCTTGCGTCGACCACCCGGGCGCAGCTGCGATGTCTGCAGCGGTGGACCCGGGAATGAACAGTGAGACAGTGTTCTTACCCTTTACGTAGATTTGTTGTCGTCCACCTTCGGTCGAACTTGCTCTGCGGTACCCACCACACGTCTCTGGAATGCGAAGCGCAAGCGACTCATCTTCCGTAATCTGGGATTGGTCTGATGTAGGCAGTATTTTCAGTGTCGAAGCCAGCCACTGTGACCGCAGCTCCCAGCCTGCAACGGCTGCAACAAGTGCCGTCCCTCCGGTGAGCGCTAAAACCGCCGGTTTCATGGCTTCACCCTGACAGGCGGATTTGCTACCAGCAACAGCTCATTGAGGTCGTGCAGTGCGAAAACTGCAGACATTTCCTTCTTGGATGGCAGATTCACAGATGGCGTCATCTTATGGTGAATCAGCGCAAATGCGATTCCGCAGATGCATCCGAACACACTCCAAGCAACCGGTAGGCCATAGGATACACGTACTCGTCGGGCACGATGTAAGAACCAGGACATCGGATGGTCAAGTGCAAAACGGACCGTTTGGGAGACATCAAGATACGACCGGAGCGCTTCACCTTGATACTGGTTAGCAAGCAATTCCCTTGAACACTTTGTATTTTCAACGACAGATTCGCGAGAAACATCACGACTAACTCTGCCAAGCGGGTCAGTTGACGAATCTACTGTGTTGAGGCGACTTTGCATCCGTAGGATTCCAACGCAGAACGCATTTTTGCCCTTGCACGGTGGAGCCGAGATTTGACAGTTCCGACCGGCAGCGCAAGCACCTGCGAAATTTCATCGTAATCCAGCCCCTCTACGTCTGCAAGGAGCAAAGCGGCACGATGTTGTTCGTTTAGGGAATCCAGTGCGGCTTGCATCGGCTCAGAGAGAGTGTGCTTTATAAAGGCATCAGGGGCTTCAGCCGTTCCCGCAAGCTGCATTTTTCTGCCATCCACCCCGTCCTGACACAAACCTGTGTCCAAACTGAATGCCCGTCGAACGCGTGCGCGCCGCACCATGTCAATGTGGTTTCGCGTCAGCATCCGGAAAAACCAGCGATCAAAGCCAACACCCGAAAACTTATCGAATGCCTTGAAGGCATCAATCATGGTCTCGGCAAGGATGTCATCCGTGTCATCCGAGTTGCCACGTGACAGCTGGTATGCATAGCGGTGAAAGCGGTTCCAGTCCTGTGCAACGAGATGGTCGAACAGTGTCGCACGGGCATCATCATTTAGCGCAGAAATGTGCGTGGATGCGATAAACCCGGATGACATCATCCGAACACTCACAGGGACACCCGATATGCGTAAAGCTCGATCGTAGTTTGCATTAGTCGCCGTCGCATTGGATATATTC
>JBEDDQ010000191.1:0-3844 GCA_041176185.1 Armatimonadota bacterium
TCCAAGTATGTCTATTCGCTCTGCAACCATTCCTGAGAAACTATACCGCTTCATCTGAAATCAGGTCAGTCCCTTGTGCATCCTCCATACGCTTGAGGTTACGTAGAGATGGGACCCAAACAGCCGTTCCAGCAACGACAAGCAATGTCATAACACCACCAAAGGCGACAGAACGGACGAGTCCCAGCCATCGTGCCATCAGACCAGATTCAAACCCGCCCAGCTCATTACTCGCCCCGACAAAGAGGTCATTGAAGGCAGAAACGCGTCCACGCATACGGTTTGGTACCTGCACCAGAAGCATCGTAGATCGGATAACAACTGAGATTGCATCAAGGGCACCCAATGTAAACAGACACAGCGCTGAAAACCAGACATTGCTTGAGAAGGCAAACCCGATGGTCGCGATGCCAAAGCCAGCAACCGCCCAGAGCATCGCTGGCCCAGCTTGCTTCATCTCAGGTTGACGGGCGAGGTAAGCGGACATGATCAGAGCGCCGATGTTGACCGATGCCTGTAGCCAGCCCAGACCAACTGGGCCAACCTTTAGGACAGTGTCGGCAAATGCAGGTAACAGGGCCGCAGCACCACCAAGGAGAACGGCGAAAAGATCCAAGCTGATTGCGGCAAGGAGAGCAGGACGTGTCTTTAGAAAGGAAAAGCCTTCCAGAGCCGAGCGCCATCCTTGTTCATCCGTTTCCTGTGGCGGCTCAGGAGCGACCTTTGGAAGCCGGGCATAGCCGTATGCAGTGATGAGGCCAAGGACAATCTCGATGACATAGACGCGCCAGACATTTCCACCAGAGCCAATAATCCAGCCAGCCAGAATTGGACCGACAACGCTTGCGGATTGCCAGCCGAGTGACAGCCAGCTGACCGCTTCCCGAAAGTGTTTTTCATCCACAACACGGGGTAGCAAGTTATCGATGGCAGGTGAATAGAAGGTCCGAATGGTAGCAAGCACGCCGACCGCAAACAAAACTAACGTAACAGGCAGCTTCAGCAATGCAAAGACCAGGAGCATGACGCTGGCGATGAGCATCCCCAGACGTGTGATGACGGCAATCGCCCTACGATCGTAGCGGTCGCACACATGTCCTGCGACAAGCGCGAGTGCCAGCACAGGAACAATTTCAACGAGTCCAAGTACACCGGATGCGAATGGATCGCGGGTCTGGTGAAAGACCTGCCATGAGATGCCCGTAAATAAAAAGCGTCCCGCAAGGGATCCCGCGATACGGGTAAGGAAAAACTGTCTAAAACTAGGCTGGCGTAGCAGGCCAAGCCAATCTGATTGCATATTACGTATCTGCTTCCTCATCCCCGGAGTACGTCACCCACGCTGTGTGGTCTTCTTCTCCATCCGGGTCGTAGTTGCCATTTGGATCGGGAAGTCGCCAGATGCCGTCCCGACCAAGGATTCCGACGGGTCGAAACGTTGTTTTGTAGCGAAGGCTTCCACAGCCCGCGACATGATACCCAAAGTGCGCCCACGTGCGGTTCATCAGCTCGCCAAGGCGAATCACCTTCAACATCATAAACTTCCCTAGGGAACGATCCGCATAGTCAGGATCATGGTAGTGGTACACGCCAGAGACGATGTTTCCTGTTACATCAAGCAGTGCGATTCCAAGGAGGACGTCATCCAACCAGACCGAGAGTTCCAGCGACTGCGTAGGGTTATCGAGAAAAGCATCCGAATAACCATCCACACTGTGGTCGGAGCGATGCCATCCCCGGTCGGCTTCACGCGCGATGTGATAGCGCCGATAGATGTCCATCCGTTGTGTGTCGATGACAGGTTGCCCAACTTCGATACGTAAATCAGAATTTCGATTCAAACAGCGTGACTGCGAACGGTTTGGTAGAAAGGATGGAATGTGAATGCGGGTGCTCCGACACTCTTCACAATCATCACATATAGGACGGTAAAGAAGCCGTCCAAACTTCCGCCACCCTGATTGAAGCAGCTGCTCATACTCGAGTGCGCTCATCGACCGGACGACAACGTGTTCCATGGTGTTGCGCTGGTCCGGCAGATAAGGACATCGGCACGGGTCGGTAACGGTGTGAGATGCTACAATCACGCCCCTATCCTACCCGCAGCACCGCTTCGCCTTGCGGCCTGAACCACATGGACATGGGTCATTTCTACCGATAACAGGGTAAGTGACAGCGTTTCGCCGACGAGCCCAATCCATCACCAAGGATGGCGGCCGTTGTTGCGAAAGTAGCTGGCACATGACCTTCATGGGCTCATCGATATGCTGAAAGAACATTTTGTAGCCAGCACAGAGGTAGTTAAGGCCAAATTCGCCAGTGGATGTTCTGGTAAACCTGTGCTTTGGGCATTCGCCATGGCAGGCGAATCGGACATCACATTCGATGCACTGCGTTGGTAACGAATCCCGCTTCGCACTTCCAAAATTTTGCTGTTCGGCGGATGACACTAGCTCGGCAAGCGATGTCTCTTTAATGTTTCCAAGACGGTATTCCGGATAGACATAGTGGTCGCATGAATACACATCACCGTTGTGCTCCATGGCGAGGGCTTTGCCACAGGTTTCTGAGAACACACAAAGTGCCCCGGGAGCTCCGTACCAGTTGCCCAGGGCGACATCAAAATGTTGCACAAAGACCTTTCCGACATCTGCGCGAACCCATTCATCAAAAACAGTGCAGAGAAAACGTCCGTAGTCGATGCTCCTTACGGACCAATCTGTCACCGGTGCAGAATCGTCGTCATCTGCCAGGGCAGGCTTCGCCAGGTGCAGCTGGATCAGGCCATCGACGGTGCGTGAGACATCCGGGATATTACGCTCGACAAGTGGAATGAACTGAATGTAACCCGAACCGATTTCTTTGAGGAACTGATAGACACGCTCTGGCTGCTGGCTGTTCTTTCGATTGACGACTGTTAGCGTGTTGAAGTCGACTTTGTGGTTCCTGAGGACGGAGATGCCCTTCATTACACGATCGAATGTAGGACGCTGTTGCTTGTCTACACGATAAACGTCGTGGAGATCTGCAGGTCCATCGATACTGACGCCAACGAGAAACCGATTTTCGGCTAGAAAGCGTCCCCAGGCATCATCGAGGAGGGTTCCGTTTGTCTGAAATGCATTTTGAATCTGCTTGCCATTCGCATATTTTGCCTGCAAGCTGACAACATTTTCAAAGTAGGCAACTCCCAGGAGTGTAGGCTCCCCACCCTGCCATGCGAACTGTACTTCGTGTCCCGGTTGTGCCTCGATGTACTGCTGGATGTACAGTTCTAGGGTCTCGGGAGACATCGCCCAGCTTGGATGAACCTTGCGATCCGAGGTGTAGTAGTTTTCCTTCTCGAGGTAAAAGCAATAGCGGCAATCCAGGTTGCAGATGGGGCCGATGGGCTTTGTCATGATGTGAAAGCCGGTGTGCAACGTTTGGACAGACATGCTACGCCTTATACTTGCCCATTTACGGTATTGCAAGAGGAACAAGACATCTAGGGAATGCGGTATTGTTGAGAATATGCAGCAGTTTGAGCCCCTCACCAGTGAAAAAGTTGCGTCCGCGCGGTCGGTCTCTGAAGTCAACGAAGGATTGGAAACGCAGCAACAGGTTCGGCGTGCCACTTCTACAACGAATTCAACACCGTCGGATACCAAGGCAAAGCTGCGGTCCGTACAATTAGTACTCCAGCCGGTCGTTGCATGGGTTTGTTTGATGGCGACTGCGAAAGCCACTGGGCAGTTTGAGTTTGATTATCGCTATCCGGCACAATCTCAGATTTTGCTCACCGTCGTCCCACAATTGATATTACTGTTCGTAGGACTTCGCCTCCGAAATCCACGACTAGCCT
>JBEDDQ010000192.1:0-7464 GCA_041176185.1 Armatimonadota bacterium
AGGTATGAAGAACCACGAACTTACCGAAATGGCAGACCTTAAGGCGGCCGGTGCGGTTGCGGTCTCCGATGATGCTTACCAGGTTCAGGATCCATTATTCCTCCGCCGGGCGATGGAGTATGCCGCGATGGTGGACCTCCCAGTGCTCCTCCATTGTGAAAACACGACGCTCTCCGAAGGCGGAGTGATGAACGAAGGGCTGGTATCGACAGATCTCGGCTTGAAAGGGCTTCCTCGTGAAGCCTATGAATTAGATGTTGCACGGGCTGGACTCCTGGCGATGCTGACCAAAGCGAAAACGCATATCCTTCACGTATCGACCCGTGGGGAGGCCGAGCTTGTACAGCACTTCAAACAAAAGGGCGCTCCGCTCACGGCAGAAACGGGTCCGCATTACTGGTGCATCACCGATGAAGCCGTCAATGGCTACAACACGCATGCCAAAATGAACCCGCCTTTACGCACACAAGATGACTGTGAAGCCATGGCTGATGCAGTTGCTACCGGAGTCATGGATGCCATTGCTACGGACCACGCTCCACATGCAGGCTACGAAAAGGCGCAGGAGTTTGCCTTCGCGCCATTTGGCATTGTTGGCCTCGAAACAAGCCTCGCCCTTGGCGTGACCCATCTCATCAAGACCGGGAAAGTGACATGGACACGCTTCATCGATGCGATGTCAACACAGCCTGCAATGATTATTGGTGTGGATGCCGGGACGTTGACACCTGGGAAGACAGCTGATGTCACTGTGATTGATCCAAATGTTACTTGGACTGTGGATGCTACCAAGTTTGTTTCTAAGGGACGTAATACTCCGTTTGATGGAGTTGAGCTCACGGGGCGTGCTGTGATGACGATTGTTGGCGGGGAGGTTGTTCATGGCTGAGGCAGTTCTCGTACTCTCTGATGGGAGCGTATTCAAAGGCCAGCATTTTGGTGCGGCAGGGACGACCTTTGGTGAAGTTGTCTTCAATACAGGCATGACTGGCTATCAGGAGGCCCTTACTGATCCTTCCTATGCAGGTCAGCTGCTCACCATGACCTACCCCTTGATTGGAAACTATGGCGTTGCCGATGTTGACATCGAGAGCAACGGCGTGCAGGTCGCAGGTTTTGTGGTCAGAACTCTCGCTGATGTTGCATCCAACTGGCGCATGCAAGGGACGCTTCATGATTACCTGATAACCAGCGGGACCGTTGGCATTCATGGGATTGACACCCGGCAGCTGACACGTGTGATTCGGGCTGAAGGCGTAATGATGGGGGCAATCAGCTCGACGGAATCTGCGGGCGAACTCCTTGAGAAGCTTCATTCATCTACGAGTGGTTATGACCAGATTGACTGGGTGTCCCGGGTTACAACAAAGCAGCCGTATACCTGGGGGCCCTCCGAAGCAGATGCTCGCTTCCACGTAGCCGTCCTCGACTGTGGAATCAAGTTTAATATTCTCCGCTCGCTCGCATCGAGAGGTGTACGAACGACTGTTTTCCCGGCATCCACTCCTGCAGATGATCTGATTGCGTTGAATCCGGATGGCTATTTCCTTTCGCCAGGGCCGGGAGATCCAGCGTTGCTCGGGTATGCCATCGATACGGTCAAGACGCTGATCCATGCAGGCAAACCGGTTATGGGTATCTGTCTTGGTAACCAACTCCTGGGATGCGCACTTGGTGGACAAACCTACAAGCTGCCATTTGGACACCGTGGAGCAAACCACCCTGTCAAGGACTTACTCACCGGTAAAGTCGTGATCACGAGTCAAAACCATGGTTATGCGCTCGACCCGGAATCGCTTCCAGCAGCCGATGTTGAAGTTACCCAGATAAATCTGAATGACGGTACTGTCGAAGGTCTTCGACATCGGAACTTACCGGTGTTTTCAATCCAGTACCACCCTGAAGCATCCCCGGGACCGCACGATTCAAACCATTACTTTGACCAGTTCGTCTCGAGCATGGAAGTCGCAAAGGGATAATCCGGTGACATCGCTCCGGGAATCTGTCAAGGGGATGAGGTCACTACATTGGTGGCCTCTCGCTTTGTTGGTTCTTGGCGTGGTAGTCCTACGGGTAATAGATATCGGTGCGGATGCGTGGAAGGACCTCGATTGGGGAACGGGCATCTGGACGGATGAAGGCTTCTATGCGCACAATGCACGTAATCAGGTGTTGTTCGGTAAGCCTGAGCTTGATGGCTTCAACAACTACAACCTCTCTCCTGTGTTGCATGCGATTCAAGTAGCGGTGTTCACAAAGTTTGGAGTTGGGCTGGTTCAGGCACGCTTGATTTCCATCGTTGCCTCGCTTCTAACCTGCGGATTTCTCTACGCCGGTGTTAGAAATGACTTTGGACCGCGCGCTGCGGCATTTTCGCTGATGCTTCTCGGTTTAGAGAGCAGCTATGTCCTTTATAATCGCCTCGGGCTCATGGAGTCCCTCGGGACACTGGTCGTCGCTCTTGCTTACTTTCTTTGGACCCTAGACCGCCCTTGGAGCAAGTTTCTCAGTGGCTTTGTCGCAGCAGCTGCCTTTGCAGTCAAGACGACATTTCTGATCTTTCTACCCGCACCTGTCATCGCGCTGATACTTATCAATAAACGTGACGTTCGGTCCATCGCTTCAACGACCTGGCCATATCTGCTCGGTGCCGCGGCTTTCTTCGGCCTCTACTACGGTATCTGGTTGGGTGTTCACGGAGCTGAAGTTGCCCGGATGAACAACTTTTATAGGACGATGCAGTCGCAGCCAAGGTCATTCATTCAGCTGCTCTGGATGATTCGTCGGGCAGTAATCGGCTATCATTTTGGCTTTCTACAGCGCATGGAAACACGCTCGACGATGTTCCTAAACTTGGCGCTTGTAGGTTCGATTTGGTCTCTGTTCAAGGTGATGTCGATCGATAAGTCCAAAAGCGACGTGGTTATCGAAGGAATCCATAAAAGGCTGTTGATGCACATCGTATGTTTGGCTGCTGGTATCCTTTTCATCTTTGTTTCCCGATATGCACCTAGTCGCTACTTTTTAGTTTTTCATGTATCAGCTGCTGTTGTCGGTGGCGTGTTACTGAGCCGGTATACCGATGTCGTAAAGGCCATTCGGGAAAATATGTGGCTTCAGCGGGCGATGTGCGTCCTTGTTTTCCTATTTGGGTATCACGTACTCCTGCCCCTCTATAACATCCCTGAGCTGAAGAAATACTCTGAGATGTTGGGCCTTCTTACAGCAGTGTTGGTTACCGTGATTGCTATCAGGTTCCGCAGCGGGCTTTCTAAGCAACTGACACCAGCATTCATTACGACCGTTTTTTTAGTGACGTCTCTTGGGCAATACACAGCATGGTTTGTGACACGCCGACATGAGACGCTGCAGGCATCTCGGTGGCTTACAGCGCAAGTCGGACCAAATGCAATCGTTGCTGGCGACTGGGCTCCCAACCTCGGATTTGAGTCCAAGCTACGATTACCACCGGTGTTCAAGGGACTTGCGAATGATCGTGAGCCGGTACAGACACTTGGGATTGACTATGTGCTGACGGGACGGACTCCATATCCAAAGCGGATGTGGGCTGCGCTTGCCCCGGGCTTGGTTACAGACGAAAACCGGATTTCGACATTGATGTATCACGGCTACACAATTGATCTTTACCGTGTACCGGATGCGATGAAAAAGAAGAGCGAGTGATGCTGAGAAGAGCGGTTGTTGACTGATTCTAATGGCCGTTTTGGTGCGTTTTACGTCGGTTGAGGATGACCTCGCGACGTTGTTTGACATAAGATGAATGGTTGGACGATAGGGAGTAGCAGGTATGCCACGACGCGTTGATTTGCAGAAGGTGATGGTTATCGGGTCTGGTCCAATTGTGATCGGACAAGCGGCTGAATTTGATTATGCGGGAGCACAGGCCTGCCGGGCACTCCGCGAAGAAGGCATCTCTGTCGTCCTCGTCAACTCGAATCCGGCAACCATTATGACCGATGTCGAAATGGCAGACCGCGTTTACATCGAACCGCTGACGCCGGAGTTCCTTGAGCAAATCATCGCACGAGAGCGCCCACAGGGTCTAGTCCCAACGCTTGGCGGCCAGACGGGCTTGAATCTGGCGAGTAAGCTGAGCGAGCTGGGAATTCTGGAAAAGTACGATGTTGAACTCTTGGGAACGCCTCTCTCAACCATCCAGAAAGCCGAAGACCGGGAGCAGTTTCGCTCACTGATGCGTGAGATTGGCGAGCCTGTTCCAGAGTCGTGGATTATTGATTCCGATGGCGCTCTTGAAGACCTCTCAAAGCAGGATAATCTCCCTTGGCCGCTAATTGTCCGCCCTGCTTACACATTGGGAGGTAGTGGTGGCGGAATCGCACATACCGTTGCCGATTTACTTGAAATCGGTGGCCGGGGGTTACGCTTGTCTCCTGTCAGCCAGGTGATGATTGAGCGTTGTCTCGTCGGCTGGAAAGAAGTCGAGTACGAAGTGATGCGGGATGCAAACGATACGTGCATCACGATCTGTAATATGGAAAACCTCGACCCTATGGGTGTTCACACGGGAGATTCCATCGTTGTGGCCCCAAGCCAAACGCTCAGCGATAAAGAGTATCAAATGCTCCGCACCGCCAGCCTGAAAATCATTCGGGCGCTTGGTATCGAAGGCGGATGTAATGTTCAGCTTGCGCTCGATCCGGATAGCTACGGATACTACATCATCGAAGTTAATCCCCGCGTCTCGCGTTCATCCGCTCTCGCAAGCAAAGCAACCGGCTACCCGATTGCCCGTGTCGCTGCAAAGATTGCCATCGGGTTACATCTGGATGAAATCGAAAACAAAGTAACGGGTCGGACACTCGCGTGTTTTGAGCCTGCCCTTGACTACTGTGTCGTGAAGATACCACGCTGGCCGTTTGACAAGTTCAAGAGCGCAGACCGACGCATCACGACGCAAATGAAGGCCACCGGCGAGGTGATGGCCCTTGACCGGAGCTTTGAATCCGGCCTCATGAAAGCTCTCCGCTCCCTTGAGATTGGCGTTCTTGGGCTTGGATATCGCCACGCTGCCGCGTGGAGTGAACAGGAGCTAGATCATCTGATTGCGGTCGCCACTGATGAGCGAATCTTTGCTATTGCTGAGGCAATGCGACGTGGACGGTCAATCGATGCCATTCATGCATCCAGTCATATTGATGAGTGGTTCCTGACGAAGATCAAGAATCTTGTCGATATGGAGCTCTGGCTTACTGGAGTGAACGATGGCTTTGTCCAGCGTTTGGCAGAAGCCAAGCAGCTTGGATTTCCTGATCGAGTCATTGCAGCGCTAGCCGGTGTACGGGTTGATGATGTCGTTCTTGCTCGCAAGGGAATGGGAATTAAGCCTTCCTATAAGATCGTCGACACGTGCGCAGCTGAGTTCGAAGCGCAAACACCGTACTTCTATTCATCGCAGGACACCGAAGACGAGCTCCTCCGGGACTAAGGGTAAGGCAAATAAATGAAACAGGATGCTTGGAAACGTATCATCGTCGGGGTTGGAGGCACGGTCATCGTCCTCTTTGCCTATGGAAGCGGTATGCGTGGTCAGAAGAAAGCCCTTGAAGTTGTGAAACAAGAACGGCGTGTCTTACGTGAAGACATGCGAAACCTTCAGTTGATCACACGTGGGCGGGAGGGGCTTCTGCATCAATACGTGGCACTCAGTCTCATGGATGCACAACTTGCAAAGGCTGCCAAGAATGAGCATGAGTTGGATGCAACGGTTCTCCAGACGGCTAAAGCTCATTTGGAGACATCTGTGCGCCTTGATGCTACATCGGATGCCGATGTCGACGACCTGATTGTGCGTCTCTCGACAGTTAAAGGCGCGAGTGATCTCACAGGTGTCACCAGTAGTCTCAGGGACCGCCTGATGAAAATCGATATTTCGGCGGATCTTGAAACGCCTGTTACGATAAAGGCACCATCCTTAAACGATGTCCCGAAGCAGCCGGGTCCAGAGATTGGACGATAAGGGGGTAAAGTTTCCAAATGGTAAACTTTGGTTCCTTTTTCAAGCACTAACTTGAGTAATTAGTTTCTGTTTTTTCGGTGTCGTACAGGCATCAGGATTGGCTTTCAGTTTTATGAGTGACACGGTTCGACCACAGCAACAGACTGAGCGGATACCATTACCTGCTCCAAAGCTCCTTCGCCAGGAAAGTCCGGTTTCCGTTAACGGATTGCAGACTGTTTCCGATAGCCGGGATGCGGTCCGCCGTGTGATGTCACATTTAGACAGCCGCATGCTCATTATTGTGGGGCCATGTTCTATTCATGACACGAGTGCGGCACTCGAGTACATGACTCGCCTCGCTGAGCTTTCAGCGGAACTTTCCGATAACCTCCTAGTCGTTGCCCGAGCCTACTTCGAAAAGCCACGTACGACGGTAGGGTGGCGCGGCTTGATCAATGATCCGCGCATGGATGGCACCTATGATATGGCGGAGGGACTACGCCTTGCACGGCGCCTGCTCGTTCAAATCACCGATATGGGTCTGCCAGTTGCGACCGAACTTCTCGACACGGCTACCCACGATTACTACACGGATCTTGTCAGCTTCGGAGCCATCGGAGCACGAACAACCGAAAGTCAGCCGCACCGTGCGATGGCGAGTGGGCTGCCGCTCCCCGTTGGTTTTAAGAATGCAACGGATGGTGGCGTACAGGTTGCCTTGGATGCAATGGTATCTGCAGGAGCATCACATTCGTATATCGGCTTCGATGACGATGGCCAGGCGTGCGTTGTAAAGACGCATGGAAACAAGGATACATCGCTGATTCTTCGTGGTGGGCGCCAAAGCCAGCCTAACTTCGACCGTGTCAGTGTTGCGAGAGCGGTCGCCGATCTTGACAGAGTTGGTCTGCCAAAGGCGTTAATAGTTGATGCAAGCCACGCCAACTCCGGCTATGACCCGATGCAACAGCCTTTTGTTGCTGAGCGCGTCGTAACACAGCGCCTCGAAGGGGAATCAGCACTAAGAGGCATCATGATTGAAAGCAATCTCTTCTCGGGAAAGCAGCCAATTAGTCCTAATATGCGCTACGGAGTGTCCGTAACGGATGGCTGCTTGGGCTGGGATGAGACTGCAGCGCTCCTCCGGAGATTACATAGCCTTCTGTAGACTGCATTGCGCACATCAAACACGGAAATCATGGTGATTGCGGATACTTTAAGTTCATGTAGGACTATAAGGGTAACCGCATCTGTCGGTTTAGCATGTTTCCGTGAAGTTCTACTTGGATCGACCGATGTCTAATGTCAAGACTGGGTAGATAAGTCACTACTTCTTTAATGCTAACTTTGTGCGTTTTTTCACAAATTAGTTATCTGTTGTCAATGTTATACGCTAAAATGCAACGCGTCTCGCCAGCGTTGTCGTGAACGCGCCTTTTCTACCGGTTTACACCTAAACTGTCCTCCCTTGGATGAACTGTGCG
>JBEDDQ010000193.1:0-3684 GCA_041176185.1 Armatimonadota bacterium
GTCCAATGGAATACCAGTAACCGTAACGGATGCAGGAACATCGAAGGGAAGAGGCATCGCCGAAACCAGGACCACACGGACATCCGGAATCACACAAATCATCCCGAGGAGTTTGACGGCATCCGTACGGCCTGCGACTATAAGATCATCAAGCTGGTCAACTACAACCACACACGATCGGTTTTCAAGGCGCTTGAGGACATCGTGGACATCCAGTGTTGCAGTCCCGGTGGCAATTGCAAGACGTGCCAAAACTCCCTCAGCCGTCACGACTCCATCAAGGACCAGACGAACAACCTCATGATAACCGGACAGAGCATCGGCGATCGTCGTCGTCTTCCCAATTCCGGCATGCCCTTGCACATGTACAGGAGATGTTCCGGATGCCAGAAGGTCTCTCAGCTGCTCTGTAGCGCTCGGTGTCGTGACGGGAATCGTCTCAGGAGTTGCGGTGGGAAGGGTTGCGATATCCATTACATCCAAAGTAGATGCATTTGCTGTACCTATAACGTTTGTGGTGTGGATAATACTAAGGTGTGAATTGCATTGATTTCCACTCGCATACAAAGGCATCGGATGGCTCGGATACCCCGCTGGAACTCCTGCTAAAGGCTGGTTCAATGGGTTTGACGCATCTTGCTATTACCGACCACGACACCACATTTGGGGTGCGTGAAGGATGTCGAATTTTGACAGCCGGGATGCCAAAGCTGCTATGTGGTATCGAGTTATCATGTTCGGGAGCGCCTGGCAAATGCCATATGCTTGGTCTTGGCATTGACCCGGAGAACGTCACACTCAGTGGCACACTGGAGCGTGTACAAAATGCGAGGAATGAGCGCAATGCGCTGATTGCGGGGAGGCTGACGCAGCTTGGGATGCCCTGTGACATCAATGATGTCCGTAAGTATGCATCCGATGATGGCGTTGTTGGCAGGCCGCATTTTGCCCAGTGGCTAATTGCAAATGGCTATTGTAATGATATGCATCATGCGTTTCGTGCGTATCTTGGGGATGATGCCAAAGCTTATATGCCGGTGGATTGCCTTACACCAGCGGAGGGAATAGAGATCATTCATGCGGCCGGTGGGCGGGCGTACATCGCGCATCCCATGCTGTTACGCCTAAAGGCGCATGAGACCATGGAAGTACGGATCAAAGCATTGGTCGATGCCGGTATGGATGGCATTGAGGTTTATTACCCTGAACACACGCCAGTTCAGACGGAAAAGCTGACACGTCTTGCACTGAAGTTTGGCATAAAGATTACCGCAGGCTCCGATTATCATGGAACATCCCGACCACACAATAAGCTTGGTCGGATGACCGATGGCCAGCGGGCGCCTATTGACCAGATTGACCCGTGGTTGCTGGAGCAGGCGATTTCACCGGCCCTGTAGATTCTCCACCGAGGGACTTGAGAACCTTGAGACGTTGCTTCGTCTCAGAGTCATCTGGTCGCAGGAAGAGCACGCGCTGATACTCAGTAATTGCACGGTCAAGCAGGCCGAGCGCCTCCCATGTTCGTGCTAAGTGATACCTGTAGGACGCTGTGTCTGGATTGTCATCCACGACTTCACGCAAAAGTAGCCGTGCCGATGCAAGGTCCTGGGGCTTTCCGCGGAGCAGATGTACCCAACCCAGCGTGTCTTTGAGACGAACAATTACCGATTCAATCGTCCCCTGCTCGCGGGCAAACAGGAGCGCATCTTCAGCAAGGGTCACCGCCTTGTCAAGGTTTTTGGGTGTTCCTGAGAGCTCAGCATAGGCGAGTGCGCAACGCGACAAGGCAAGCGGGCTCTGCTTAGCGTACGCTGCGAGCTTTTCGGCAAGCTTAATTGCATCCGCCGGCTTGTCCACAGGCTTTGCTTGCAGGAAATCAATCGCATCTAGGGACATCAGAATAACTACTGCTTTGTCGCGATCACCTACGGCAGGACGTTCAAGCTGTGCGTTAATCGCATCGATGGAAGCCATCCCATTAACACGGGCCTTCTCGGCCAGCGCTTTGTCATCAAGCTTAGCAGCAGCACTAAGCGCAACGCTCCAAAGTGCGGGTGTCACCTTCAGCGCAGGTAGTTTGTAGGCTGGTTCGATAACTTGAATGGCCATATCCGGCCGGCCAAAGTCGAGCATCAGCTGACCAATATCCGCGCGTGCACGGGCATCCCCGCCTCGACCGGCGACTGCGGCATCCAGTTCCGACTTTAAAACCGCAAGATTTCCCGATTTCTGAGCTTTAACCGCTGCACGTGCATGCTCGATGGAGCGTCCACGACGCTCTGCTGGTGAAAGCAGCGTGTCTGAAATGACGGGTGAACAGCCGCTAAGGAAACCTGCTGCGGCAATCACCGAAAGCACAAGAGTGGGTCGCATATCTGTCAAGTATACCGATGCGGTTGATGCAAAGTGCCTCTTTGGGTGTTTTGTCGGCTCCGGTACACTGACTGCATGCTGAAATCCATGCTTTCCCGCGCAGTCATTCTGATGATCTTCCTTCCGCTGTTGCTGTCTTCCGCCCGTGCCGGGATGTCATTACCGAAGCAAATCCGCTATGACATCACGGCGGTGATTGGTCCGACCAGTGAAGGCTTTGGCGTTACCCACGGAGCTACAGGAACACGTGTAACAGATCCGGTTGAGCCAAACGCTCCGGAGGTTCTGGGCATCGGGGTGGACACCAACAACCCTCGGCCTTTTGGGAGCATGCGTGAGGTTTGGTTTGGCCCGGCAGGTAATATCGATGACCGTCCACAGCGTGAGATTTCGATTCACTGGAATGGCCGTGAAATCGCCAACCGTTTTTGTGACGAAGATCTACAAAATCCCTTTGGCGTTCACATTAATGTCGAGATTGACCACGTCCCAGGCGGTGCCGAGATAACCATCACAGCTGGGAAGCACAAAATCTACGATCGTTTCTTTGTACACGGAGCAACGGTTACATATGCACCACGGGCTGCCGGGGATGCAAACGTAACACTGAGTCCCGTTTCCAAAAGCGGCAAATTTACTGCTGTTGAAGGAAAACACTTGGTAGCGGTCGACAAAGTCGTCAATGATGCATCCCGGCACACAATCCGGCAAAAGGTCCAGTTCCCAGCGGATGCGGCAGCAGCGGGAAGAGCAATCCTTACGCTGACACTTGCACCAACGGCCCGTGGACTTGATGCATGGGATCGGTTTGCATCCGTTCGTCTGCATCACAAAGATGGCCAGACGTATGAGCTCGTCAGATACATTACGCCCTATCGGCGTGCCTGGGAGTGGACGATTGATGTCAGTGATCTGACGCCATTGTTCACGGGGGATGCCGAGCTTGAGGTGTTTTGTGAGACATATGGCGAGGGCTGGACGGTAAGCGTGGCGTTTGACTTCTACCAAGGGATGCGTACAGATGGCCTTCGCCCGGTCAAGGTTGTCAACCTTTGGAATGGAAACTTCCCGATAGGGTATGCAAAGCAGCCATTTGAAAAGGCAGTGACACCAAAGACATTCGATGTGCCATCAAAGACCGCGGCTGTGAAAGTTAGGACGATGGTTACCGGTCACGGGATGTCGCCAAACACCGGAAATGCCGGCGAATTTTATGCCCTCTGGCGCCGGATAGAGGTTGGTGAGCGGCAGTGGTACGACCTCTTGTGGAAGACGGATGTCTATCTGAATCCCGTTCGTCCTCAGGGC
>JBEDDQ010000194.1:0-3715 GCA_041176185.1 Armatimonadota bacterium
GGAAGAACTGGATCCAATACACATGCGTTGCTGCAGCTGCAAACTCGATAATCAGGCCGACGTCATCCGCCTTTTTGTAGTTTGCCATGACCGGAATGGTCGACAACTTGGTCCCTTTGACATCCGTACCAATAGCACCATGAAGGTCATTGACCATTGCCTTCATCAGCGACTGGATACCTTGCGGCGGACGGAAGCCCCAGTTCACCCAATCTTCGCCATACTTATAGCCAGCCTTATCCGCAATCCGCTGTGCGGTTGATCCGCCCAGGTCACGTCCCTGTGGGTCATTAAAGGCAAAGATTGCAAACTTCATACGCTTGGAAACGATGTGATTCAACGTCGCTTCCAGCTGGCTAAGATTTTCAGCAAGCGTTCCTGAGCCAAAGTTGCAGGACACGATAACAAGCTTGTCCTTGGTCTTTGGATCAGCCGAAACCTCTTCAATCGTTTCGTAGAAAGACCGCGTAGGAGGGGTAATCGCAGGTGGAGGCAATGGGACAGTCACCAATAGGGGAATAGCCACCACAACCGCGAGCATCATGTACAGGACACGGCGGTCCAGCTGAGGGATTCTCATAGCTCCTCCTCAAAATACGAACCACGCTCAAGTGATAACCAGAGACGCAGAGCCGTTGCAAGACCGCCTACTCCAAGCCCAAAGTCAATCGCCATGATGGCAGGGGAGTTGACTTTCTTCAGAATCCAGTTGGCGAGGTTCTCAACCCTGAAGTTTGCGGTAAGGCCTTCATTCGGGATGCCATTAGTTATGGCCTGCCCGATTGCTACCTGACCAAGCATGATAATCGCAGCGGAGACAAGCAGGATTGTTGCTTCGGTTGAACGGATTCGGAATGCCCGATATGCAGCGGAGACGATGTAAAACGCAATGATTGAAAACATCGTTGCGTCCAAGCTTTTCATCAAGCCGGAATACGCAAACTCATTGAGCTGTTGGATCCAAGGGGATTTGATATATTCCTTGCCGATGTGGGCGATGACCATCACGATCATGCTGAGTATCAGAACCAGCGAGTAGGCCCAACCGGATTGTGAACGCGCCACTTTGCGCATGTGGATCGATACCAGCGAGTACACACCGAGCCCGAGTGCAAAGGATTGCAGCACTGTTGTTATATCGGAAAACGGTTTTATATATGCCGTGAGGAAGTTCTTTTGGTCGCCTTCAGGGCCACTTACTGGCCAGAAGAACTCCAACGCATAGAACAAGCCTGCGGCAAATGTTACTCCCATAATCAACGGTCGTCGCAGCTTGGTCGGCACCAATGTCAAAGCAAAGAACAAAATAACAGAGACGACCGCAGCACCCGCCAAATGAGTGTAGAGTGCGGCTCCATGCTGTGTCTGAAACATCACTTACCTCCCTTTGCCGGCGAGAAGTAACTGGCCGCTGGCATATCCTTATCTTCGAAGAGATTCTTCACCAACGGAAGCTTTCCAAGGGTGAGGAGGAATCCAAGTACAACTACGAACAAAATGCCAATCTTGACCCTATCCTGACCAATCATCGAACCAAGCAATGTTGGCTGTCTGGTTAGATATGCAGTCGCCGCATAATATTCATCACCGATAATGACATAGTCGCAGCTAGCGATAAAGAACGGAATCTGCGTCGTACTCGGGGTGCCTGCGACCTGAATCGCGCCTACCATGTTGGCATTTTCGGCCATGATGAGGGATTCAGCGAAGAACGTACCAAACAGGAATGTCGCTGCATACTGCTCACGCTGAATCATTCCGGCTACGCCTGCAGCATACGCAAATTGCTGGTTTGAGAGGTAGCGGACATCATCAGATGAAAATGCATCCCCACGGCCCGCTTTGTTGTAAGCAGAGCTGATTGCATCTTCCGCAATTGGAAGCAATGCCGCTTCGTAGATTGGCATCTGTACCTTGGTTCCATAACGTGCCGCAGCAGATGCGATATTGGTACAGATGGCTAGTGCCTGAAGGGTAACGACATCGATGCCGCCAAGACCAGATGACAGCAGAATTCCTCGTCCCATTTCAACCGCACGTCCAACGGCTTCTTCAATAGCGGTCAAACCCGGGATACGGCGGATGAATAATTTCTTGCCTCGCTGTGCAGCGATGACTGTCCAGACGATAACCGCCGAGATGACAATCAGGATCACACGGGCTGGCCATGTTGCATGGTTCATTTAACTGGGAGCCTCTCCTCGGGAAACATCCTTACGACCACCGGATTTCAGGACGGTCAGTTCTTCGATTCTTTGTATCAGACATTCAACTCCGTCCCTCGATGTCAACAGCAACTTTGCCTGTTCCATCCTTGCCAGTCCAAAGAGAGGACCAAGAATCGGAGTCATTACAATCACTCCCGCGCCCATAGTATGGGCGAGCGGTCGGTGCATGTCCAACGCCAATATTGCAGGGACCGATAAACCACGCTTCACGACAAACTCCGCCAGAGACTGTATCAGTCCCTCGCGCTCCTCCTCTGGAAGCTCATCCTCAGACAGGGAGAATGCATTGCGAAGGTTCATGTCGCGAGGCCTTCCCGCATACGATTCATACGGTCAGTGATCACGGCCCGCACTGCAGCATCGTTTCCCCGCGGAGTAATGCGAATACCCCGAAATTGGTCAAGACGACTCGGAATACGAAGCGTTGTCACGAAAAATCCATCCCGACCTGCCGACGCTCTACGAATGTCGGTCCAGGCAATATGGCGATGGAAGAACGGGAGGCACTTTTGGGAGATCCCGTTATCATCAATGATATACGTGACCGGAAACAAGAATTCGCTCATCGCGCTTGTTAGGGCAACCAGTGGCAAAACGAGTGCAGCCGGCACTGGGAGAAAGTACCACCAAGCGAGCATCGCTGCTCCGTAACCAATGAGGACAAGGCATAACTTCGCCGGCATTTCCTTCGCCAGATGAATGGTCCATGTCAACCCACTGGGGTCCAACACAGTATCCTGCGTAGGAAAACCAGTTCGGTTATTGTCAGCTTGTTGGCTTTGCACTGCGGCGCAATTATAGGATGTAAGCACATCAGAGTCAACGCAAACAGCGGCATCCTTCAGGATTCCTTAATCTCTCCCTGTAGAATAGCAAGCATGCTTAAATCTGTAGCCATCCTTGGCTCAACCGGCTCGATTGGGACGCAAACGCTTGATGTCATTGACCGTGTCGGTGATGGACACATCAATGTTGTGCATTTGGTTGCCAATCGACGCTCTGCTCTTCTAAACGAGCAAGCCCGGCGCTTCCCTGAAGCGAAAACCTCTGCTGTACTTATCGATGGACCAAGTGTCCTCATCGATGCCGTGATGGACCCGCGTGTTGACACTGTTGTCATTGCTGTCAGCGGAGCCGCAGCCCTCGAGGCAACCATCGCCGCCTGTAAACGCGGACTCAGAGTATGTATCGCAACGAAAGAAGTCCTTGTAGCGGCGGGAGCTTTGGTGATGCAGGTCGCACGCGACTATGGTGCACAGCTGCTTCCGATCGATAGTGAACACTCCGCACTCTTCCAAGCCATTCAGGGTTACACACCGGACACCATCGACCGGATGCACTTGACGGCCAGCGGTGGCCCGTTCCGCACATGGACAGCAGAACAAATCAACAATGCAACCATTTCGGATGCGTTGAATCACCCAACCTGGAAAATGGGGGGGAAGATTACGATTGATTCTGCATCGATGATGAACAAAGGTCTAGAG
>JBEDDQ010000195.1:0-4480 GCA_041176185.1 Armatimonadota bacterium
CACGCTTTGCGATTGCCGACCCGCGCGATGCACCCGAGGACTTGCCGCCAACAGGAGGCTGCGCGATGGCAAAGGCTGCCGTGCCGGCAGCGATAAAGAGTGTCAAGCCGATGGCAGCGTTACCCGAAAGGAGCTTCATGCCTCATTACACTCTGTTTACGATGCGATTTGCAACCTTGGTGCTCGCCATCACCGTGTGAGCACTCTTTGCGCGTTGGTTTGTTAGCGCATCAGGTCGTGCAAAGCGGATGCGATATCAGGAAACGCAAATGTATAGCCCAATGCCTTCGCACGGTCGGCCGACACGCGCTGACTAACCAGGAGGGCGTCCGCGAACTCACCAAGCATTAGCTTCAGGGCCCACGCTGGTACTTTGAGCGACGCTGGTTTTCGTAGCTCACGTCCGATAGCGACGGCAATCTCCTTCATCGTCGCGCAGCCAGGGGCAACGGTGTTCACCGGGCCTGTCCAGTTGTCATCATCGATGGCGGCCATAAACATCCCGACCACATCATCAATATGGATCCAGGGCACCCACTGCGTCCCGGGGCCAAGCGGGCCGCCAAGACCTAGGCTGTAAGGGGAAAAAGGCAGCATCGGAGGTTTGATCAGCGCCTGTAGCATCCCGGCCTCACGGGAGAGCACGGGCCCGATACGGAAGCAACACACTCGGCCGCCGGATCCGCGCGCGGCGGATGCCGCGGTTTCCCATTCACGTGCGACATCTGCTAGGAAGGTTTTTCCAACCGGGCTGCTCTCGGTTAGGACGTCTTCACCGCCATCCCCATAAATCCCAACCGCCGATGCCTGCAACAGTACACGCGGCTGCGCTTCGACCAGCATTTGGGTTGTGCGCACGCGGCTGTCGCGGATTTCCTGTTTGTAAGCATCCGTCCACGAGCCGCCCGCCATGCTCGCACCGGTCAGGTTGATCACGGCACTCGCGGCGCCAACTGCCGGGTGCCAAGCCTGCTCAGCATCCCAGTGGAAGTAGCGGACATTGGACATCGGCATCGGTTGGTCGGGGTACCGTGTAATGACATCTACGGAGTAGCCCTTGCTCTGAAGTTTTGGGATGATGGCGGAGCCAACTAGGCCGGAGCCACCGGCGATAACAATATTCACAAAAGTGATGTCCTGTCTGTTTGCTTTTATAAACGGGAAAGGCTAAGCGGCGCTCTCAGGGGTGTCGGTGTACCGCGCGAGCTGCGCAATGTGGTACGTGTCATGAGCGAGGACGATGGTGGCGATGTCCTTGATGGTGATGTTTCCGATTTCTGGCCGGATACCGTTGCGTGCAAACGCATCGTTAGGAAGGGATTGCAGGTACTCCACCAGCGCCGCGCGTCCGCTTGCGAACTTCTCAAGACTAACCTCCACCGGGGTGCTTGCGTAGTTGTTCAGCTCTGCCATTTTGCCTTCATCCATGTTTGGGAGGACTGGCTGCTCTTCCTCGACGATTCGTTGGATGCGTTCCAGCCAGATGGGCTCCCAGTCGGCGAGGTGCGCAAGGACCTCACGCAAGGTGAAGTAATCGGGTCCCTGATCTTGGTCAGCGATGTGTGCAGGGATGCCGTTGCAGAAGCGGGTGATGATGCCCGGGGTCGCGCTAAGCGCTTCATCAATCAGGTATTTGCGGATGTAAGGAGGCATTGTGAATGCGGTGCTTTCAGTAGGTTATACCCGATGGAGCGATGATGGCACAGCCGTTACCGATTCCCAGACATCGGGGCCAAGCTATTCGGTTTGGTCAGCCGGGTGTGGAATCGTTTCTATAACCGGGATGGTATCAGTAAGGAGTTGATGCTGTTCAGGCCAGAAGAGCTTTGGTAGCGGGCCAGAGACTGGGAACCATTCCGTTATATAGGCGACGTGGGGATCCGTTGGGACCGGGTTTGCTTGTGTGGTGGTGTAGAGATAGTAATAGGTCGTAATCCAGCGACGGCGGTCAAAGCTGAGGCGGCTCTTTTTCCCAAGGCTCCGGACATAGGACAGCTGCGAAAAGCCGGCCTCTTCCCAGATTTCCCGTCGCGCCGCCTGCTCAAGCGTTTCGCCTTTGTCTACTCCACCCTTGGGGAGAACATAGCCTTCACCATCCCCTTCGCCACGAACAAGCGCAACAAACCAGCATCCGTTTTCCGACCGTACGACAATGCCACCAGCGCTGGTGCGATTTCGGGTGCCTTTTGGCTTAGTGAACCAGCTTTGATCAACAGACAAGAAAAACCACCTCTTTGTGACATGCAGCATCGCATACACACAAGGGAAGAGTTTACACGTTGCAACCGCTTGAATTCATGCCGGTATCCGATGAATCCAGCAATTTTCGTGGATGTTTCCTCCAAAATGAGTGATTTCATCCCATCGGAACGGAGGTTACACGTGTGTCAGATGCCTGCGGCGTGGCCATCGCAGCGCGGATCAGACCCGAATGCATACGCTCCACTTGGCAGAACCTGCATCAGCTGTACCGCAGAACCATGTGCCCAAGGGCCGATGAGGCGGACATCGTGACCGCGCTCTTTGAGTGCTGCAACCAGGCTGTCATCCACGCGGTCTTCCATTTCAAGGATGCCATTGCCGGTTTCCTCGCTGCTTACAGCTCCGGCCGCGCTTAGGTGCTGCCAGCGCGGGGATTCGACCGCTTGTTGAACATCCATCCCGAGGTCAACCGTGTTCACCAGCAGCTGCAGATTCGTCTGCACCTGAACGTGTCCGCCGGGCGTTCCACCAACGTAGGTGAGGCGGCCATCCGGGTGAGTCGCAAGCCATGCATTGAGCGTATGCGCAGGGCGCTTCCCTGGTGCGATGCAGTTTGGTGAGAGAGGGTCGAGGGAGAATCCTGTCAACCGGTTGTTGAACAACACTCCGGTGCCTTGTGGGATCCATGCTGATCCAAAGTTGTGAAATACACTCTGAATCCACGAGATGGCATCGCCTGCATCATCCACGATGACAAAGTAGGTTGTGTCACTCCCTTCCGCTGGTGCCTGGATATGGTTGCCTGCGGCGAAGAACGGATCGATTTCGGCGCGTCTTCGTGCGATGTGCATGGTGTCGAAGAGCTGCTCTACGGCAATGTCCCGCCACTCCGGGTCGCCAAGGTAGCGGTTACGATCGGAAAACGCAAGCTTTTTTGCTTCGACAAGCAAGTGGGTGCGCTGAGCAGCGGTGAGCTCAGCGAGAGGGTAGCCATCGGCTAGCAGGAGCTCCTCAATCAGAATCATCCCCTGGCTTGGCGGCGGCTGGCCATAGACAATTAGGTCACGGTAGCGCCCGGCGAGCGGTGGGAGCACACGGGTTTTGTGGTGTGCAAGATCATCGTGTGAGAACCAGCCAGCTGAACCATCCACGATCATGTCAGCAACGCGCCCGCGGTAAAAGCCATCACGGCCATTTTGGGAAATGGCTTCAAGGGTTGTCGCCAGCTCTGGCTGTTTGATGATGTCTCCAAGAGCAACATTTGTCGGGATTCCAAGGCTGTCCAGAGAGGCATGTGCGGTCAGTAGTTGCTGATGGTCTGCGACCTTTTTCAGGAGACGCGGACCTGCGGGAAAGCCATCCCGCGCATACGCAATCGCTGGTTCAAGCAGCGTTGCAACCGGAAGGCGACCATGCAATGCATGCGCTGCAAACCAGGTTGAAACTAGCCCTGGGACTGTCGCGGCTTGATACCCATGGAGGGGAATGCCTCCGGGAAACGCATCCTCGGTTGCTCCGTGCGGTGCTTCACCACTGCCGTTGAACGCCATATTGGTGCGTGTTGCGGCGTGGTGATGGATACAAAAAGCATCCCCACCAAGGTGGCTATTCCAGGGTTCCACGACAGAAATGACGGCGCTTGCGGTAATAGCAGCATCCACGCACGACCCGCCCCGGGCCAGAATCTGCAGGGCAGCGGAGACGGCGAGGGGTTGACTTGCGGCAACCCCAGCCCGCCCTGCGACGACAATGCCGCGGTGTGTTTGCATGATTTACTCGGCTGACAAGGTCCGTATTTTAGTCGCCCACTCTTCTGCGCGTTCGTGGGCATCGGAAAGTGTCGCACCTTCAGCGCGGACGCGGAAGATAGGCTCTGCGGCATCCGGGAGGGCAAGCACCCACTCGTTGGCCGACTTGATCAGGCGTACACCATCGATGAGCTCAACACTTTGATCAGATTCCTGCGCTTCTACGGTGAGCGCGCGCATCACTGCGCCTTTACGCTGCCACGGACAAGGAACCTCATGCTGTGCCATGTAGATGCTTGGGAGCTCTGCAACGACTTCATGCAGTGGCTTTTGGAGCCAGCTGAGCATCTCAAGAATCTTCGCGAGGGCAAATGGGCCATCGAATGCTGGATGGAAATCAGGGAAGATGAACCCACCTTGCATGTCTCCTGCGAAGGTGATTTTTTCGTTCGGGATGGATGCCAGTGTCATCATGAAGCGTGGGTCGGTCTTTGTGCGGACCACCGTGCCTTCGCGTGCCTTGACAACGC
>JBEDDQ010000196.1:0-13107 GCA_041176185.1 Armatimonadota bacterium
TGTTTGGTGATGTCAGCGCAAGCGTGGCCATCCGGGTTGTGGCGGAAGGCTCTCTCGTGTCACGGCGGAGACGTGGTCCAGGCGTATCCGGGAAGCAGGCCGTGATGACATTGCGGGCATCCTCGCGTTCGATGTCACCTGCGAGCGCAACCGATATCCGGCCAGGCACGACAATGGACTTTTGCAGCGCTGCGAGCGCAGCGATATCGGGTGATGCAAGGCGTGATGGCTCGCCCGTGGATGCCGCATATGCAGGGCCTGCGGATGCCGCAAGGAGGACATCGAGGATGTTCCGCTGGCTATCTTCCCGGAGAAGCGCAACTTCCGTCAGGAATGGGACCTTTTCCGCCGCGAGCTCAGCAGGCACGAGCGCCGGACGAAGCATCCGCTCTGTGATCAGGACAACCGCATCCCGCCAGCTGGCCTTTGGAGCCGTGAACGAGAGGATGATTGCATCTCGGCTTGTCGCAGCACTGACAACGGCCCCGATGTCTTCGAGGAGGCGATCGATTTCACCTGTTTCGCGCCCCGATGTCGAGAGGAACCAGGCATGTTCGAGGATGTGTGTGTCTGCGCGCTTGCCAGCGGGCTGATCAGATGCTCCCCAGCGAATGGTAATCGCTCCGCTGACGGATGGGTCTCCGGACATCGGAGCAAGGGTTAGCGAGAGGCCACTTTGCTCTGTGCGTTGCTGTATGTCTGCTCCGACGCTTGGGCGTTTATGCGCCGCGGATGCGCGGTTCGGTAGACTGCTGGTGGAGAGCAGCGCTCCACTGATCGCACCGAGGACAATCTGTCGCCGGGAGAGCGTGGTCGCGGTGCTGATGACACTCATGTTATTCAACATTCTGGCACTACGTTACCGCAAAAACTCGGATTGGTACCTCTATGGGCTGGCGGTGCTTTTGTCGGTGATCGGGCTGATCAGCGTTGCGAGTGCGACGATGACCCCGACGGGCTTGTCATCGACTCTGATCAAGCAGGCGGTGATTCAAGGCTTCGCGCTTGTCCTGATGTATGTTGTTGGCGGCATTGATGTCAACAATTCACGTCGCGCGAGCATCGTGATGTATCTGATTGCGCTGTTTGGTCTGCTTTTGGTCGCGACGGTTTTCCGGCACACGGATATTAAGGGGGCATCCCGATGGATAGTCCTCCCGGGTGGCTTTCAGCTCCAGCCGAGTGAGTTTGCCAAGGTTGCCGTAATTGTGACGATGGCGCATTACCTCAGCCAGCTGCGTGGCCGGATAGCGACGTGGGGCGGCCTGATGCAGTCATTGATTGTCGTCGGAATCCCATTTCTCCTCGTAGCGGCGCAGCCTGATCTTACAACAGCGCTTGTGTTTTTATGTGTCTGGTTTGCGATGGTGTTGATTGCGGGAGCCCGCTGGCAGCATTTGGCCTTAATGGTCGGAGCGTGTGTCCTTCTTGCTACGTTTGCGTGGAAGAGCAATGTGTTGAGGCAGTACCAAAAGGACCGTGTGTTGGTTCTGGTCGGCTTAAAGAAGTCAGACAAGAAGCTGAATTATCAGAGCGTCCAGGCGGCTATTGCGGTGGGTGCCGGCGGCGTTACGGGCCAGGGCTGGAATAAGGGTATACAGAACACCGGTAACTGGGTCCCGGAAAACCAGACAGACTTTATCTTTACGGTCATCGCGGAAGAGTCCGGCTTTGTCGGTTCTGTCGGCATCCTCATTCTTTATGGCCTGCTCTTCTACCGCGGGCTTCGGGCAGTGATTGTCTCCGAGCACAGTACGGGCAGGCTGGTGTCGGTGGGTGTGGTGACGATGCTGGCCTTCCACGTGATTGTCAATATCGGAATGAACTGTGGGCTGCTGCCGGTCGCGGGTGTGCCATTGCCACTCATCAGCCAGGGTGGCTCCAGTGCGATCACGACCTGTATTGCGATTGGGTTAATGCAGAGTGCGATTACGCGAAAGCATTCGCTGCAGTTCTAAATGCCAGGAGCAGGGGTTTAGCGAGGCATCGAACGGCTCATTTACATCGATGCTCGGAGGGTGAAAGGAAAGCGCAGCGATGAAGGTTATCGTGGCCGGGGGGACCCGTGGCATCGGCAGGGCGATTGCGGATGTATTTCTTGCGGATGGCCATCAGACCTGTGTGATTGGCAGAAGTGCGCCTCTGGACAATCCGGGACATGCTTATGTATCGGCGGATTTTAGTCAAGGTGGCCAGGTCGCGGATTCCATAAGGGCTGCTGCTGATGTTCTTTCTGGCTGTGATGTCCTCATCCATTCGGTTGGAACCAATATCCGTAAGGCTGCGATTGATTACAGCTGCGCGGAGTTTGATCATATTCTGGGTGTCAACTTGCTGAGTGCGTGGGATGCAGCGATGGCGGCGTATCCGTTTCTCGAGGCGAGTCCGGATGCCAGCGTGGTGTTTATCGGGAGCGTCGCCAGCAAAGTCTATGTTGGCTCGGGGGTTCCGTATGCCATGACGAAGGCCGCGATGGACCAGATGACGCGTGGGCTTGCGGTCGAATGGGCAAGCAAGGACATCACTGTGAACACCGTCCAGCCTTGGTATACGCAAACCGACTTGGCTGCGCCGGTGCTCAATGACCCTGCGCGCCTTGAGGTCATCCTTGGTGCGACACCAAACAAGCGGATTGCATCCCCGGCGGATATTGCAGGGATTACCGTTTTCCTGACCAGCCCGGCAGCAAGGCACATCACGGGAACCACCATCCCTGTGGATGGCGGGTTTCTCGCAAAGGGACTCTAAGTCGAGCTGGCAACACTTGGGACTGTAATTTCCCGGCAAAATCAGCCTATGGCAGGCTGTTCAAACCATCCGCACCTGTGGTACCTAATGTCCCTGTAATGGATGAAGATGAGCAAGCCGAATTGCATGTTGTTCGCTGGCAGGCGTTGATGGTGCGTCCCGAGTCAGTGATGGCATTGATTCGCTCCAGTGATGGCGTTTTCCACTCGGAGATACCTACCTTTCCGCCGGATGTCCACTTGGTTGAAGCAGGCTGGGATGACCGTCGCGGGTGTTTTGTGCTGGTGCTTGAGAGTGAGTTTTTTGAGGAATGTACGGCGATGTCGAATGCGCTTGGCCGCATCGATGGCACGTGGCCGGAGTACATCCTTGATATTGCCGAGCAGCCGCTTGGGGATGTGGCAGATACGGTTCCCTTAGAGCCATTGCCGGATATCGGCGACCCGAAGCAGCCTGTGCCTTGGGAGGCATATGTGTTCGAGACGCAGGATTTAGTCCGATTGGTGATGCGTCCCCGAGGCTATAAGGTTGAGACGAATATCGTGCTTCCGCCGGATGCCCGTATCGTGGGGTGTTTCCATGCGGATGAGCGCAATGTGTTTGGCTTGGTGCTGTCGAGCTCATTTCACAAAATGGTGCAGCCACAGCGTATTAATGGCGAGACGACCATCCCGATTGCAGAGCGACAGCTGACATTTCAGGTAGTGCAACCGGGTTTGGATGAGTCAGACCAGCGTTAGTATTTGGTGCTACTGCTGGACTTGATGCGTTCCCGCAACAAAAACGAGCCAGCCCGCCGGATTCCGGCGGGCTGAAGTTATTTCAGTACTTTTGGACTGTTGGATCGACATCGGTTGCCCATGCGAGGATGCCTCCGGTGACATTATGGACATTTGTAAAGCCTTGGTGCATCAGAAAGGCGGTGATGTCAGCGGAGCGCTTGCCACTTCTGCACATCACGAGAATTTCGGCATCCGGGTCGAGCTCCTGCACACGCTGCGGGACATGGTTCATCGGGATGCAAAGTGCTCCTGGAACCTTGGCGATTTCGATTTCAAACGGCTCACGGACATCTAGGAGGATGAAGTCATCCCCAGCATCCAGCTTGGACTTTAACGTCGTTACAGAAACTTCCAACATTGATCCACCTCAGCAGGCTGGCGCTAGATGCTGCCGGCCATCCACTACCAGAGTTAATCTACCGTAGGAAGGATTCATTTTAATGTATCGCTCCTCATTTGATGCGTTGTTGAGAGCTGGCTTTGTTATTAATGGATTTGATGCAGCAGTCCGCCGGGAGGCACACCAATCTCATCAAACCTGACGGAATGCCCAATGTTGTCTGACTCACAAAAGCCCAAACGCCAAAACAAAATCCTACAATCCCCGACGGACACCCTCCGGATATCGAAAACAAAAACACCTTAAACTGAACCCGCCGGGAGGCACACATCCTGCATGATATTCTTCCCTGTGAGGTGCGCGAATTGGTAGAAGTTAAAGGTTGGCGGAATGGTCTCTTGGTGACCCTCCCTGACACATTGGAATTGGATGACCTGCTGGCGGCAATCCGCGAGCGCCTCGAGCAAGGCCGAAACCTTGAGCTTTGGAGAGGTTCCGTTGCGACCATCGACTTTGGCGCGCGAATCGTCCTCCCCGATGCCCTTGACAGCATCATCGGCGTCCTCAAGGATGGCTACGGGATTCTCCCGACGGCAATCGTCAGTGAAATTCCTGAAACCCGTGCGGCGGCTGACCGGCTTACGCTAACAATCTACGATGTGCTTCCAACGGTGGTGATGCCCCCTGTTGGTCAGGCTCCAGAGCCTGAAAAGGCTCCACAGCTCGGACAGGGGAATGCGCTTTACATCCCCCATACCGTCCGCAGCGGCCAGCGCATCCTTCACAATGGCGCTGTCATCGTCAACGGCGATGTCAACCCCGGTTCGGAAGTCATTGCCGCCGGTGACATCGTTGTTCTTGGAACCCTCCGCGGCGTAGCCCACGCCGGTGCAAATGGCGATGAATCATCCCGTATCTTTGCACGTAGCCTGCGTCCACCCCAGCTGCGCATCGCAAGCCTTTATGCACGCGCTCCGGAATCCGATGGCAAGACAGCAGCAACCAAGGGCGCCGAGTGTGCACGGGTGCAAAGCGGCGCCATTGACATCATCCCGTGGTAATTACCGGGCGCACGCTGTAAAACGGCAGTTGATTGACACTTTTGTATAATTTGGTTTGTATAGGTTTTATTGAAAGGGAGCACCCCGAACATGGCAAATGCCCGTGTAATCGTTATAACTTCTGGTAAAGGTGGCGTTGGCAAAACAACGACAACAGCCAATATCGGCATGGCGCTCGCAGCACTCGATCAACGTGTCGCCCTCGTGGATGCCGATATCGGACTCCGCAACCTCGACCTTGCGCTTGGACTTGAAAACCGGATTGTCTATGACATTGTCGATGTCGTAGAAGGCCGTGCGGAGGTCCGTAAGGCTCTCATCAAGGATAAGCGAAACCAGAATCTGGCATTCCTTCCAGCCGCACAGACGCGTGATAAGAGCGCTGTTAGTCCTGAGCAAATGGTAAAGGTTCTGGATGATATTAAGGCCGAAGGCTATAACTTCATCCTGATCGACTGCCCGGCGGGTATTGAGCAGGGCTTTAAGAATGCAACTGCTGGAGCGGATGAGGCAATCGTGGTGACAAACCCCGAGATGTCGAGTGTCCGTGATGCCGACCGTATCATTGGTCTCCTCGAATCGCAGGAGCTCCGTGGGGCTAAGCTCATCGTCAACCGTATTCGCATGAAGATGGTTGAGCAGGGTGAGATGCTAGGCGTCGAGGATGTCCAGGAAATTCTTGGCACCGGTGTGCTTCTCCTCGGTGTGGTCCCGGATGATGAAACCATCATCACGAGTACCAACTCGGGTGAGCCGGCATCGATGTCGGAGACATCCCGTGCTGGGCAAGCATATCGCAACATCGCCCGCCGTCTCCTCGGAGAAGATGTTCCATTCCTTCAGCTCGCGGATGAGAAGCAGGGTGGGATTTTCGCCAAAATCAAGAAGCTGTTCGGAGGCTAGACCATGCTTGCAGATCTGATTGAACGCATTTTTGGCAAGCCGGAGAAAACCGGCTCCGTTGCGAAGGATCGCCTTCGGGTTGTCCTCGCATCCGATCGCTCCAAGATTCCACCAGAAGTCATGGACAAGATTCGTATCGAGCTCATCCAGGTTCTTTCTAAGTACCTTGAGTTGGATGACACAGCCCTGAACGTCTCGATGGAACGCGATGAGGATAGCATCGCACTCGTTGTGAACACCCCTGTTCACCGCGTGCGCGAGGTGAAAGTCTCGTAAAAGCGGGCTCCTTATTAAACACAAAAGCCTCCCGGGAAACCGGGGGGCTTTTCTTGTTTCTTCTAGCTTTGAAGAGCAGCGGCGTAGCTAAACGCAAGGTGAGCACTTCCCAACAGCGGGCTCATTGCCAAAAACAATAGCCTCCCGGGAAACCGGGGGGCTTTACTTGTTCTGAAGTTCTTGCCTGACAGCAGAAATACTTAGAAACCTTACTTGTCACTGCCCGATGCTAAGCAAGCGGCAAAGAGCGCTTCCCACTGCATATCTCTGCCAAGACATCTACCAACAGTCTGTGCTCAGCTCCGAGAACCCGTGCAGCGATGTCATCCACAGTATCTTCCGCATAGACATCCACTCGGCGCTGCGCGACCACCGGTCCGTGGTCATACTCATTGTCAACGACATGCACAGTACAACCAGATTCCGTAACGCCGGAATCCCGCACCGCTTCATGCACCTTCCGGCCATACATCCCGTGCCCACCAAATGCTGGCAACAAGCTGGGGTGGATGTTAACAATCCGGCCAGTATATGCATCTGTCAGCGCATCCGGGAGACGTCGCATATACCCGGCTAGCACAACAAGGTCGACATCCCGCTTGGTTATCGCGCGTAACAACACAGCGCCATACTCATCATCCGTGCGGTTTGCCGTGCCAACCACCAGCGTCTCAACACCCGCAGCTGCAGCCGCTTCAAGAGCCGGTGCGCCTTTGAGCGACCCGATCACAACCGCAACCTGCCCACTCACATAACCAGCAGTAATTGCGTTCAAAATAGCCATCAGATTGGAGCCACGCCCCTTTGCACCGACCAACACCCCTATTCGAATCATTTACAGTGCACCCGCCGTTGCCTCATCCGTTGTAATCACCTTACGGATCTCAGGTTCCATCGCAGCCATAAAGGCACGCTGCGCATCCATCGCCCGCTGGTCCGTCTCGACACGCGGACTCGATAACCTGAGGAACGTCCAACCGTTTTTATTTGGGAAAATGCGCTCCAAGGCCATCCAAAGCTGCTGACGGATGAAATCATGCTCGGTGCGGTTTGCACTTGCAAAGAAGTACGTGACCGTTGTCATCGGGACACCCGTCTGACCATCCGGGCGCAAAACAGCTCGGCCATCGAAGAGCCAGTACACCGCCGGAACATCCTTACCAGCCCACGGCAATGAAGCAACACGGTTGGTCACACCGATATAGCCGCCTGCCGGGAAGCACTGATCCGGTCGATGAGCAAACTCACGTCGGCCATAGCGACGATAGACAACCATTAGGTCAACGACATCGCCCTTTGCATTGATGTACCGCCGATTAATGTACGAATCGGCCTGAATCTGCTTCATCGTTTCGGCATCCGACTCGATATCCCCCAGCGATTTCCAGCCTAAGTGTTCTTTCGGGATGCTAGCGACATCCGCGCTCGCGGCCGTAATCGGTGGACGATTGCCAATCCAAAGTGCCAGCGCGCTTGAAAGACAGCTCGCCATTGCGAGCATCGCAGTAACCCGGGCCATACGCTTCGCGGTTTCGGCGGGCAAAATCACAGCTGGACCGTAGGTAAACGCACCCGCTGCCTTACGGGCTTTCCACCATGCGTTCCCGCCCGTCCAGCGTTCCATCAGCTGCCCGATGCCAATAAGGATTAGGAAGACAAACAGGAATAACACATACGGGCTGTAGTCATGAAAGAGCGTGAGGCCAAACTTCTTGTCGATGAATGCGCAGACGAGGATGATCAGCGTCATCCGGCAGATATTCGCAGCAAGCGTGATCGGAAGCGCAAGGAAAAAGAGAACCCATTTCCAAGGAGTACGCAGACGCGACACGTAAGCGGTGATGGCGTGCAGTGCTTTGATCGCCATCAGGGAGTGTAGTCCAGAACATGGGTCGGCAACGATGATACGGATGTACTCCGTGCCTCGTGGTTGCATGAACTCCAGGTTCATCCCAGCCCCGTAAATTTCAACTCCAAGCTTGCCTGCGATCAGCTTCGAGCCATCCGTGGCCAGCTTACGGAGTGGGAACGAAACCACCTGCGTCAAGCCTCCAGGGACAGGGACCATGAAGAAGAGGTAGGCAATCGGGAATGAGAGTGCCTTTAGCCAGCGCCACCCTGCGAGCCAGAGCACTGCACCGGCTACGTAAATGGGTATCGAAATCGGGGATGGCCCGTTGAGGTCGAGGACTTTCTCCGTCAGATGCAGGAACACAGCTAACGCAATAAGCAAAGCGCCTCGGGCATCCGGGAGAACCGGGAGGGATGCAAGCTCGGCACGTTTGTACCAAACCACCGTTGCCGCAATCGGGATGACCAGCCAGCCGTGCGTTACGGATTCATCGGTGAGCCAGCGCGGTATCAGAAATGATACGAAAACCGGGACGTAGAGAACCAGAAATGCCAGAGCAACAACATATGGAACCCATTTCGGCAATGCGCTTGCATTTTTTGGCATGCCCTATGTTACAGCCCGGTTTGGGTGGATGCTGGATGGTGCGATATCTACCGTGTAGCGATCGCGGGAGGCGAGAGTACGATGACGGTGCCGCAGTCTTTACGGAACTCGACCGTGTCAGCACGGTAAGTCTTCAGAATGGGATCTAGTTCAGGCGGAATGCGTACTTGAAACCCGCTTCTCAAAAGACGGGCATCCTCAGTCGACATCCCATCCATCGCCCGCCAGACGTGATCCACTCCTGCATAGAGCTGGTACCAAGGATCATCCTTGCCACGCTCCAAGGTTGCGGCTGTGAGGACAATCGGCGCATCGGCGAGTGGGAGGATGACATTGAGTGCATCCCAGTCGGCTTTTGTAGTCGGTAGGCCGATGACATGTCCACCATTGATGTGAGCTAGGGTAGCGGGATCGCTACTGACCACCAGACGGGGTGTACCGCTTGCCGGTAGTACGGTAGGAACCTGTTTCAGGGCATCCCTGAGGCCTGAGATTGGGATTGTCGTTTGGCCGGAGGATGTCCGCATGATCAGTGCGAATATAAGGGCAAGACCAATGCTGCTTGCAGCTGCAACCATATGGGGTGCTGCCCAGGCACGACGAAGCAAGACAGTGCTCCAGAGGCCCATACCGAACAAGGCAACGACTGGAACCTGCGCCGTCAACAACTGAACGAGCTGCTCAGACCGCAGCACGATTGCCCCAACTGCCATTGTGACGATGAACATCAAACAAACGACGTTCCGGGCCCGCGCGACTTCGAAGTGCTCAAAGCGAACAAACATCGCAACTACCGCAAAGGCTCCGATTAGCCCAAAGGCAATCAGGGCAGCAACATCAACCGTCATCACGATGGCTTGGAGCTGTGACAACACACTGGACACCGAGAATATTCCCGCGAGCTTGGTAGTAAGGCTTCCATGATTTGCGATGCCAAGCGCTACCATCGGGGACTGGTCGCCGCGTGCGAGGCCGGTGATCACCGCATCCCGGTACCACCAAACATTTGCGACGGTATCATGCCAGGCGAAGTAGATAACGGTTGCGGCAATCCCGGATGTCAAAACGGACCAGCGCCAAAGCTCCGGCCGGTGGCCGATAAGCGCGCTAAGACCAATCATCAGAGATATAAACCATCCAAACTCAATCGTCCATGGGAGCAGGATGACAGAGAGGACAAAACCAGCCCAGCAGAGGAAAAATTGCCGGCGATTTTCATACGCAAACGTGCTTGGTAATAGCCGAAAGCGAGCAATCAGTGCGAGTTCTATGGCCGCGAGAAGACCCGGAGGATAGTCATTGACAGGTTGCAGGATTTGCAATGCGACCAGCAGTGCGCCAACCGCCCATCCAGCAGATGCACCAAGCTGGAGCTCATGGGCGATTACATTGATAATCCATCCGAGGAGCACAAAGCTGACAAAGGTCGCAAGACCCGCGGCAACCGTAACCGGGCGCGTGGAGGTCACTTGCACTGCCCTGTGGATGAGCCCCGTAACGGCCAGCGGGAGCGCAGGCTGTGCACGGTTTAGGAAGCGATTGTCCCCATGCGACGATACCAAAGACATCGGGTACGCGAAGGGAGCCGTTAGCACATCGGTACCACCGGATGACTGCACAATCACGGTGCGTTCCAGTGCCCCGTGTGTCTGTGGCTCGAGGCCGCTAAAGCGAACAACATTGAAGAGAGTAACAACGGCAGTAACCAGACAGAAAATCCATCCGGTCAGCATCGTCAATTTGGCACGGTGCAGCATTACTTTGCCCCCCGCCCACCGATAACAGCCCACACCGTCATCATGAGAATTCGTAAGTCAAAGCCAAGACTGGCATCCCGGATGTACTCCGTATCGTAGATCCTTCGATTCCCTGGATTGCCATCCCCGCGGGCGTTTACCTGCCACCAACCGGTTAGGCCAGGCCGTGCCATCAGGACAGCCGAAAGGTCATCCCCATAAACACCGGACTCCTCTGCAGTCATCATCCGGGGACCAATCAAACTCATCTGACCGCTCAGTACATTGAAGAGCTGAGGGAGCTCATCAAGTGACCATCGACGCAATATCCGCCCCAGAGGCGTAATACGTGGGTCACGGTCAACTTTGCCAGCTTGGAGCAGCTTTGCGGAATAGTCATCCTCGCGCTGGGAGTCAGTGATTGAGGTGAGTTTCATAGTGCGGAGCTTGTATGCCTTAAATGTCGGTAATGTTGGTGCATCACCACAGGTCTGGCATCGGGACAAAACCGTACGTCTGTGAATGACCGGAAAACCATCAATAACTGCTACTAAGAGGTAACAGATTATGATGAGTGGCATTAGGATAACAAGACAGAGCAGCCCGCCAAGCAAATCCAAAGCGCGCTTCAAGGGACTCGTCAGATATTTAGTGCCCACAGGCATCAGCTCTGCAAGACCCGTTCCAAAAGCGCTGCGATTTTCGCGTAGCTGGGATGCCAGCTCATGGTTTGCGCAAGGGCATCGCGCCCTTGAAGGCCGAGCGAGCGTGCGGCATCGGGATCGGACAGAAGGTTTGTGATTTCAGTGACCATGTTGTCCGGTGTGGATGCCTGAAAAAGACCCGGCATTCCTCCCGGAAGTGTGCCTTCGGCGGCGATGGTAGAGCAGACGACCGGGACGCCACAAGCGAGAGACTCCAGGATTTTATTCTGCATCCCGGCCGCAAGCGTCGCCGGGCAAATGGTTAGAACACTCTGTTGGATAAATGGTCGAACATCCGGGACCGGTCCCGTGACGACGACGGTTCCAGCGGCCTGATAGCGCGCGGCGGCATCGGCGACAAGCGAGCCCCGTTCACTCCCGGGTCCGATCACGGTGCAAATGGCATCCGGAAAAGCTCGGCTGACTTCTGGCCAGACATCCCGTAAAAACCGTGCACAGCCATCCGCATTTGGCAGGTAGTTCCAGCGACCGACCATCGAGATATGGAGCGGTCCGGTAGTCTTCAGGGAGTCACTTGCTGGATGGAAGTAGTCAAAATCGACGCCATTTGGAATCGCGACGACATTTGGTCCTATCAAGGCAGCTTCGCGGTTGGTGACAGCCAGTGTTGCGGCAAAACGCGATGCGAGTGCTGTTTCCTCCCGCAGCGTGCGCTTTGCTTCACACCCAAAAACAAAAGCCTTTATCGGATTATTGACCAGCTTGGCCCGGCCATCAAAGAGCGGTCCCAGCGCATCCACCGCATCCCAGATGATCGGACACTTAATGCCACCCGGAAGCATCCCGACCCCGCGTAAATGCTCTACCCAAACAACATCCGCATCCGATGAGAGGTCACGAATCGCCGATTTTGCCATCGTTGACCCACACCATGCCTGACTCACCGACATCCCGCCAAGCCACCGAAACAACGTCGGCACCGCCCCGGCAAACTGCACTTTTCGGACGGCACTGCACTGGGCAGCCATTTCGGATTCGGCAAAGTCGACACCAAAGCGTTCCGCAACATAAACAACGCTTACCGTGTGCCCCGCAGAAAGCATCGCTTTGATTGCATGCAGTGACCGAGGTCTCAGGAGACAGGGGTTATAGGGAAACACCGCGCAAATCGTCAACGCGGGCCCTCAGTCGACTTAGGCTTTACGACTGTCCGTATGATGCCAGCCACTTCACGCTGCAATACAGCGACGGTGTGCTTGTCTGTGGCAAATGCCAAAGCTTGCGATGATGCGATTGCGTAATTATCGGTTGTGGCCACTAAGTGTCGAATGGCAGCACACCACTCACTTGGGCTGGTCGCGTACGTATGGAAGCGTGCATCCTGAGGAACATCCACCGTCGCAACCGGCGTACCGAGCGTCGGTTTGCCAGCCCCCCAGCTCTCGATGAGCTTTATCTTGACCCCGCCGCCCCAGCGAAGCGGCGCTATACCAATATGGGTTTGCTCCCAGAATTCCCGCAGGTTCGGAATAGAACCAAGACCGCTCACCCGCTCTGCAAACTCTGGGTGCTCACGTGTGAACGCGCTGCAAAAAGAATCCGTATCTCGACCAGCACACACCAGGCGAAGCGTAGGAATCTCACGCGCAAGCATAGGCCAGGTTTCTTTGAGGAAGTGCTGCATGCCATCCCGGTTCGCCAGCCAGCGCATACTGCCAAGAAAACCAAGGGTAGGTTGCATCGTGATGCCAATGCGTGCATCGATTCGCTGAACCGGCACCGCCGGCGGCAGCAGGGTAATCCGCTCCGATGCCCGAGGCGCAAGCTCACTTACACGTGCAGCATCCGCAGCACCAATCACACACACATTATCGGCAATCGAAAACACACGGCTCTCAAAGCGCCTTACCCGGTCCATGTCCGTCCGGGCAAACACTGCAAAGCCATCTCCCGCCGGTGAGCGCTGGAGCAATAGGTGCTGCTCGTTGTTATGGGTATCCAAGACCGCCGGCACGCCATCCAGAGCAGCGCTTCCCCACATTTGCAGATGGTCAACCCAGATCAAATCGTAAGGCGTTTGTGAATGAGCATCCGAAACGGCCGCCCCAAGCGCTGTGTTTCGATCACGCTCAACAAAC
>JBEDDQ010000197.1:0-6016 GCA_041176185.1 Armatimonadota bacterium
CCAAACAAGGATGGCGGCGGTGATGGCAGTGCCGACAAGCAGCATCCATGGAAATGGACGCTTTGGGAGTGCCTGAGCGGTTGTCATCAGTGTTCGGCGGCTCCGCGCATGTCATCCGGGCGGATTTTCCGTTGGTAGATGCGCTCGAAGTCAGCCTCGGACATGTTTGCACCAGGACCATCGTAGACGACGGTGCCGGCGTGGAGTCCGATGACGCGGTCTGCATATTCCATCGCCATGTCAACAAAGTGGAGGTTAACGATGGTAAGGAGGCCTTCTTCGCGGGAGAGGGCTTTGAGGTCGCGCATCACCTGGTGGGCCGTCGGAGGATCAAGGCTTGCGACAGGTTCATCGGCGAGGAGGATACGTGGTTGTTGTGCCAGTGCGCGGGCGATCGCGACACGTTGTTGTTGTCCACCGGAGAGCTGGTCGGCACGGTTGTAGGCTTTGTCCAGAATGCCGACGCGCGTAAGGCATTTGATGGCGAGTTCTGTGTCTGCCTTTGTGTAGAGGCCGAGGAGTGCGCGCCAGGTTGGCAGGTCACCGAGGCGTCCTGTCAGGACATTTGCCAGCACGCTTGACCGGCGTACGAGGTTGTAGTTCTGGAAGATCATCCCGATGCGTCTTCGCGTCTTACGGAGATTGGCATCCGAAATGTGTCGAATGGGCGTTCCGAGAACCGTTACATCTCCGCCGGTGGGGGGCACCAGGCGGTTGATGGTTCGGATGAGGGTGGATTTACCTGCGCCGGAGAGACCAACAACGACGATGAACTCGCCTTCGTGGAGATCAAGGGTGACATCCTTAAGGGCGGTAAAGCCATTTGGATAGGTCACGGATGTGTTTTGAAAAGAGACAAGGGTAGCGGCTTGCGCGGCTACCCCTGTGGAAACATCTGACATTGCGTCTGTATCTTACTTCTTGGGAGCCGCCGCCGGGGCCTTGGGGGCGGTGGATTTCTTGAAGTTTTCGAGCTGGACGTTCATGCTGGTTGCGACTTCACGTACCGGATCAAAGTCGGCATCCGTGGCCTCGACAAGGTCATCCACTTCGTAGACATCGTCCAATGTCTTCTTCCCTTCCGGCGTGGCCTTGTATTTCAGGAATGCAGCTTTGATTTTGGCGGTCAGCTCAGGGGAGAGTCCGCTGCGCACAGAAATGGTGTCGTTTGGAATCTCAGCTGTCTGGTCGATCTTGATGACCTTGGTTTTGACATCCTTATAAGCAGACTGCTTCTCCAGCTTGTTGCGGGCATCATCGTAGCTCGCTGCCACATCGACATCACCGTTGTACACAGCACGGATTGCCGAGTCATGCCCACCGGCGAACATTGTCTGGGAGAACCACTTCTCAGGGTCCATTTGCTTACCTTTGAGGTAGCTGGCTGGGAAGAGGTACCCGGATGCGGAGCTTGGGTCAACGAATGCGATGCGCTTGCCCTTTGTATCGGCGAGGGTCTTGATACCACTGTCGGCGCGGACAGTGAACATCGCATGATAGGTCAGGCTTCCACGGCGGCTGGTCTTGAGCATGATCTCTGCAGCATTACGATCTTTGGCGATCACATAGGCGAGAGGTGGGAGAGATCCGATATCGACTTGCTCGGATGCCATCGCTTCAATTAGGCCGGCGTATTCCGGGGTTGTGGATGTTTCCACAGGGATGCCGAGCTCCTTCGAAAGAAAGTCTGCCATCGGCTGAGCGTTTTCCGCGATTTTGTCCGCTTCTACAGAGGGAACAAAGCCGAAGACAAGCTTTGATGGCGTTGCGGTGGCATTTCCGCCGGCGGTTCCGCCTGTTTCTGGCTTGGAACATGCGGTGAAGAGGCTAAGGGCAACGGCTGGAAAAACCAGTAGGATTGCTCGGCGTTGGATAGAAGTCACTGAGATATACTCCCATTTGCAAGTAAATTTGCGAAGGTGTTTTCAGCATGGTGTGCACAATGCTTTGTGCGATGCTGCCATGTCGAGTATACCTTTATTGCGAATGTCATGATTTGCACGGAGGACCGCTGGGTGACACACGAACTGGGAAAGGATATATACTAGAACATGCCCGTTCGTGACTTCTTCCAGCAGTGGGTTAACCGCTCGCCAGGTCGACTTCGCCCCCAGATGTTCGTGCGGCAGGTCTGCCAGGCACTTGAGCGTCGTAAGCGTCAGGGCGTCGATGGGCGTTGGTATGTCGCCAATGCAATCACACTCCGCGTTGCTGTCCATAGTGCAGCGGACCGCGAACACGTCCGTGAGTTCATGGATGCCAATGACATCGCGGAATCCATCGCCGCATGGATGAAGCAGCGTAACTACCGCACACGCGGTCCCCTCCATGTCGTGGTTGAGGAAATCTCCTACGCAGTCCCCGGGGATGAGCCAATCGAGATACACGTCCGTTTCGAGGCTAACCTCACCGATGTTGAGCCTGGTGTACAGGAAACGGATGACCGCAAGACCGTTGGGCAGGCCACGATTGTTCCTACTTCCGGGATGGATGTGGATGTCAGTGTTTCTGATGCTGCATCGTCCGTTCCTGAACAAGTTGACCATAGTCTGACATCCGATGTCTCTACGGAATCTGTCGTTTTCGTACCGGAGCTCCAAGCCCCTGAGCTGCGTACGCCGAACACGCCTGTGACGCAGGTTGTTGCTGATCGTGTCGTGCCGCATCCGAATGCACGTCGTTCTTACCCATATCCAGATATGGACGAGGAAATGCGCACGGTTCCCGCTGTCCCGCAGGCAGTGGCTGCAGTACGCGTGACGACTCCCGATGGTCAGGTAAACGAATACTCGGTGGGCTCGACCGGTTTGCGTATCGGACGCTCCCGTACCGCCGGGAACGATCTTGTTATCGCTGACCCAATGGTCTCAAAACGCCACGCTGAGATGCGTGTTTCTGACAATAAACTCGTGATGGTCGATTTGCAGTCCACCAATGGTACTCGGCTGTCCGGTGCGCCGATTCCTCCGGGAATCGCATGGCCAATCTCCGAAGGGGATGTCTTCCTTCTCGGGAACACCCAGGTGATGGTAGTCAAGATCCAGGCATCCAAGCTGGTTCCTGCGGTTGATAACTATGGCATTCAGACCGTTGCACGGGCACTGTCCCTGATGACTGCGGATGGACAGCTGCATGCAATCGGCAGCGATATGGTCATCGGCCGGGCAATCTCGGATGACATCGTCGTAACCGGCGTTGGTGTCAGCCCGCAGCATGCAAGGCTGCGTATCCGCCATGATGTCATCACGATTGAAGACCTCGATGCACCTGCCGGAACATTTGTGAACAGCGAGCGCATTCCCGCACGCCACCCGGTGGTCATTCGTGCAGGTGATACAGTCGCACTCGGGTCATGCCTGATGACGGTGATGGCATCCAGTGTTCCACAGGATGCTGTTTACGCCTGATGTCAAGCACTGTGCGTGTCAACGCATGCACCAAAACCCACATCGGCAGCGTCCGTCCAAAGAATGAGGATGCTTTTAGCAACTTCATTCTTGATGGCTATGAGACCATCTCAATCGTCTGTGATGGCATGGGCGGGTTGCAGGCTGGAGAGCTGGCCAGCCAAAGTGCTGTCGATACGCTTGAAGCTAAGCTGAAAGCCAGTCTTCCAGATGTCTCATCGGTTGGAGATGTCACAGATGCCCTCCGTGATGCGATGGCAGCTGCAAATGGCGCCGTTCACGGAGTTGCAAGGCAGCTCGTTGCGGGGATTGCATCCGAAGATAAGCCCTTAGCCGGAACAACCGGCGTCGTTGCCATTGTCCACCAAGGCATCCTTACCGTTGCACATATCGGCGATTCGCGCGCATATCTGCTTCGATCCGGTGTGCTGATGCCTCTCACGGATGACCATTCATTTGTGGCTGAGCAGGTCAAGCTTGGGCATATGACCGAGGATGAAGCCCGCAAATCACGCTACCGAAATGTCGTCACGCGCGCGATTGGCATCAGCCCGACCGTACAATGTGACATTTCCACACACACGCTTCTAGACGCTGATCGCATTCTTGTCTGCACTGATGGCCTGACAACCATGATTCAGGATGTCGAAATTGCGAATTTGCTCGACAAGGCTGAAAGCAGCACTGCAGCAGCACAGGCCCTGATTCAAGCGGCGCTGCAAGCTGGCGGAAGTGACAACATCACTGTCTCTGTCATCGATGTTGCCGTCATGGAAGATGGCACATCGGTTATCAGCGGTGACTACCGCGGTCACACCATGCGCTCCGCCGCTGAGTATTCTGCATTTGCAGCAAATGGATTCGCCGTCGCAAGTAACCAACCAGATGCCGCTGCACCCGTCGGCACAGCGAGTAGTGAGGCCTATCGACCTATCCAAAAGCCTGAACCGGTAAAGCGGCGTAAGTCGGAGTCATCCTCAAAAGCATGGATGCTTCCTTTTGCGTTGATTGGCATCCTTATGTCAGTGCTCCTCGTTGGCGTAATGCTGATTGACCCCCTCCGGGTTAGCCTTGGCAAGCGTCTTACCGGGACGACGACAGTATTCGAACCAGAAGTCCGGCCGGAGTTTTCCCGCATCAAGTATCAAGATCCTGTGGTCTATAGCGACCGCTCTCCTGCGCAGGATGGCATATTGTCCTGGTCAGTCGCATCCGGACCCGCATGGGTCGGTGCTACGACAAGCAAAGTCTTCGTCAAAAACATGGCGGGCATTGTCGAAGACCGGTTTACGCCGCGGCGTGGGCAGCAGGTGTCCGGGATGGCGGTGGACCCGGATGGCAATGTCTACATCACGGATGCAACCCGCGGGATCATCGAGCGCATAACTGTGGCTGGGAATCGAACTACACTGGTCTCCCGGCTAAAGAATCCATCCAGTTTGGTAATCGACAGTGGTAATGGTGCCATTTACTTCATCGATGGTGGTATTTTGTACGTTGTGAATCCTGTGGTTGCAGGAAAGTAGTGGATTACACAGCGAACTAAAACCCTATGGCGATTGGTTACCTCGGAAAATACGAGCGTCTGGATGTCCTTGGAAGCGGTGCTTCCGGTGTCGTCTACCTCGCCTACGACACCCTGCTAAGACGGCAGGTTGCTCTCAAAGAAGTCCGCGCCGCGGGTCCTGAGCTCGACCGTGTCCTCACCGAAGCCAGACTTCTTGATCGCCTACGGCATCCATCCCTGATTGCCGTCCACGCGGTGGATGAAATCGATGGCGTTGTCGTCATCGATATGGAGCTGATTCGCGGTAGTAATCTCTCCGAAGTGATGCGTGCGCGCAATCGACGTCCCCTTCCTTTGGCAGAGGCGCTAACGATTGCGATTGGTATCCTCGATGGCCTGGCGCATGCGCATGACCACCGTGTGCTTCACAGAGATATCAAACCAGCGAACATCCTTATCGGCACCGATGGCCGTACCGTAAAGCTGACCGACTTCGGGCTTGCGGAGCTGTTAAGCAGCTCATCCCTTGCCGGTGGCGGTGGTACTTACCCGTACATGGCGCCTGAGGACTTTGATGAAACCGCGGGTAGCGACCGTCGCTCCGACCTCTGGTCTGTTGGTGTCGTGGTCTACGAAATGGTCACTGGACGGCGTCCATTTGTCGTTGAAAAGACACGCGACCCCTTTGCCTGGAAACGCGTGATTGATCACACCGAGCCTGTACGCGTCGGCCTCCTCGGGCTGAACATCCCAGCTGAACTGGATGCGGTGCTCGCAAAGGCGTTGTCAAAGCGCAAGGATGACCGCTACCAGGATGCGCGTTCTTTCCGGGATGCGTTGTTGGCTGCCGCTGGATGCGCCCCGGCGGCGGTGTTGACAGAAACCCGGCCGAATGCGGACACCCGGATGCGAATTCCGATGCCTGAGCCGCAGCTCCCGACGGAGATGTCACCCTTTTTCGTCTTCCCGGATGGCAATGCAACCGCTGACATCGATGGCTTTCTTGCCGCTGCTGCCCGTAACTGGGACTTTTCGTGTACAGCTCTCGCGGATGGACGCTTCGCAAACTTCTTGTTCAAGCTCCATGCCGATGAAATTGGAA
>JBEDDQ010000198.1:0-3541 GCA_041176185.1 Armatimonadota bacterium
TAGTCACAATCTGCGCAATCTCATCTTCACCGACGATCAACGGCACCGATGCGCGCTGTTCTTCCCACTGGGTTTGAAGCTCAGAAATCCGGGTTGTCAGAAACCCCTTTTGCTCCTCCAGGAATGTTGCACGGTCAAAGTCACTTTGTTCAGCAACGACAGCTAACTGACGCTCGATATCAGCAAGCTCATGGCGAGCATCACGAAGTGCCTGCGGTGCGGTGGCCGCCCGGAGACGGACACGGGATGCAGCTTCGTCGATGAGGTCAATCGCCTTGTCAGGCAGAAAGCGGTCCGTGATGTATCTGTCGGACAATCTCGATGCTGCTTCCAGGGCATGGTCCGTAATCTCAACCTTGTGGTGACTCTCGTATCGGGATCGTAGCCCCTTGAGAATCTCCACGGCTTCTTCAACCGAAGGCTGTTCGACCTTAACCATCTGAAATCTACGGGCAAGTGCTGCATCACGCTCGATGTACTTGCGGTACTCATCACGTGTCGTCGCACCAATACACTGCAGCTCACCACGAGAGAGTGCCGGCTTCATGATATTCGATGCATCAATCGCACCTTCAGCAGCGCCCGCACCAACCAGTGTATGCAGTTCATCGATAAAGAGAACAATCTGACCATCCGAGCGACGGACCTCTTCCATCACACGTTTCATGCGCTCTTCAAACTCACCACGATACTTGGTGCCGGCAACAAGACCTGGCATGTCGAGGGCCACAATCCGCTTATCAGCAAGTATCTCAGGGACATCCCCTTCGATAATCCGCATCGCCAGACCTTCGGCAATTGCAGTCTTTCCGACTCCAGGTTCACCAACCAGGACAGGGTTATTCTTCGTACGACGGGAAAGAATCTGAACCACACGCTCAATTTCGGCGCTACGCCCAACCACAGGGTCAAGCTTGTCTTCCTTGGCCATCACGGTGTAATCACGACCGTATTCATCCAGAGCTGGTGTTCGACTGTTGGAACGACTTGGAGCAGCTGTACTTGCACCGCTTCGCGCTCCTGCCGTAGCAGGCTCCTGATCCTGAAGGCGCCGTACCTCACGTCGCGTACGATCGAGATCGACACCAAACTTTGCTAAAACGCGCCCTGCAAGGCCATCGTTTTCGCGAATCAATCCCAGAAGCAAATGCTCTGTGCCGATGTAATTGTTGTTGAGCTGACGAGCTTCATCATAGGCAAGGTCAATGACACGCTTGGCACGCGGTGTAAGCTGCATATCAGGGCCGGTACGGCCATCGCCTTTTGTCACCTGACGCTCAATTTCCGTCCTGACGCGACTCGCAGAGACACCAAGCGTCTCGAGAATACGAGCAGCGACACTGTCACTCTCCCGAACCAGTCCCAGTAGCAGATGCTCAGTTGAGACATAATTCTCACCAAGCCTGCCAGCTTCTTCCTGGGCGAAAAACACGACACGACGAGCACGTTCAGTAAATCGTTGCCACACGTTGGCGCAACCTCCGGATGCGGAATTGTACCGCGTCAGGGGCCTTTTCTGTGGCATGGGAAGCTGCTGGGCATCTATACACGTTAGGATTCCATCAGAGTGTCTCTAAGAAAATTCCTAACAACCTGCATTTGAACTGTGCCATCCGGCTGCAGCGACTTAAATCCAGCAATGAGGACTCTGAGCGCCAATGCATTATCAAAACGTACGTTATAGCCTAGTCTTGATGCCAATAAAGCCGCGCTTACAGCATGGACAAGGGAATCGCTCGGCATAAACGGCTGTTCCAACAGTGACATCCATTTGAGAAAATCCATCGTCTGACTTCGGTATTGCCGTAGCAAATCCGACTGTGAAGTTCTTTCTTCGGAATCCACTAGTTCAACGACTCTCTTTAGTTTGGCAAGTAGTTCTTCCGGAGTTCGACCGTAGGATGTCCGATTACTCAGCTGAACCATCCCCGCTGTCATATCGCTCTTTTCACCCAAGATTCCACGTACACTAATTTCGAGCGAATGTAGCAATGGCTCAACGTCAGACCAGCGCCCCGTAAGTGCCAGCCCTGGTAAGTGCATCCATACACTTGCCCTCATTGCAAGCCCTGCATTGGCCATACTTGCCGTTAGAAAGCCAAACCGGTCAACGTCAAAAGAATACTGAAACTCTTCGGACAGACGCTTCTCCATCCTAAGAGTCATTTCCAGCGTCTTGTCCAGCTCCAACCCAGCATTAACGGTGCTAATCCTCAGATGGTCTTCATCACCGATGACGATGGCCTGACCGGTCAAAGGATTACCAAATGCGACACTCGCATCCTCGCGACCTTCAACCACAATAAGGAAGTCGGCACATTGAACCTCTGTTCCCTTTCGACACTCGACAAAATGATTGCCAGTGAGCACACGGTAAATCGCGTTACGCAACGCGAGGTACTGTGCAAGCGACATCCGATTCGGAAATGGAACTCCTGAAATGTTTCGGGCCATCCTGATCCTGGTTGATAAAACAGACGAGCGGATGCCAACTGCAGGGTCATGGACATCTTCATACCAAAATGGCAGTGAATACATCTGGTTACCTGGAAATCGTAATCAATGTCACTTCAGGGCGACACATAAACCTTGGTGCAAGCCACCTCATGTGAGGCACAAAGGCAAGCCCTAGCCCCCGGGTTACATAAAGCCATGTTGGAATGTCAGATTCCAGCATTAGAAGTTCCTTGAGGTATTGCGGTGTGAACAAGCCCATAGCGATCTTCCGTGAAAGTGGGTTTTGTGTACGTATGGGACCAATGCCAGGAATACGGACCTGACCACCATGTGTATGACCACTAAGGACAATGTCCGGTGTGTACGATACAGCGGTCCGAATGACTTGAGGCGAATGAGTAATCAAGATCTTCGGCAGCGTGGAGTTCATTCCGGAAAACGCTGCATCAAGATCATGAAACCCATAGTACGGGTCATCCGTACCAATCACCCCAATGCACTGGCCATTGACGGATATGGTCGCATTGGAATTATCAAGCACCACCACCCCGGCACGCGTAAGCTCGTGAAGATAATTAACCCGGAGTGCGGGGACGATTTTATGCTCAGCATTACCACAGACTCCAAACATCGGTGTCATTGGGTAGCGACGTGATACCTGGTCGATGAACTTTAGGGATGTATCTATTCCAAGTTTACTCCCCAGGAAGTCGCCACCGAACACAACGAGGTCTATATGACCATCCGGCAAAGAACGGAGAAAAGCATCCTCTCGCTTGCCCCATCGGTGGTGATGCATGTCTGAAAGAAAGAGGATTCGAAGCCCAGAAGGCAGTGCCTCAGTTGGAATATCGATTTTTACGAGCTCGCAAAGTAACGGCTCAATAAGCAGAGCATAAATGGCTACACTCACCGCTAAAGCGAGTAGGATAACCCCTAGACCGTATGTCACAGAATCTTATACCCGACTGGTGGACTTGTGATTCCAACGAATTGCAATCGTATCGACAATCATTCGACACGCATGTCGAACATACGAGGCTGCGCTCGTAAAGGCGGCTGCACCTGGTTGGTGAGCCCACTT
>JBEDDQ010000199.1:0-6299 GCA_041176185.1 Armatimonadota bacterium
GGGACCCGGTCCAAGATCCTAAAACCTAGGCGTCTCTCAAGAGCTGTGATTCGCTGGCTAATTGCGGGTTGAGAGACACCTATGTGGGCGGCAACTTGGGAAATACTCCCATATCTCCGTAAACCGCAAATAATCGCGCAATCTTTGACATCCAATAATCCGAAATCCATAAGTGTAACTTATAACCAATATTCAGAAAATGCTATTTACTTACGGAAGGGATTTTTCGTATTATAGTGACGTTGTGTCTGGCTGTTCTTGATAGCGCGGCTAGGCAGTAAGGAGAGTCTATGGCTACGAGCGAAATCTCTAAAGGACAGCCCGGCAGCAAGCGCCTGTTCAAAGATACCTATTTGTTGCACAAGCTGCATAGTTTGACCGGTGTTTTGCCGATTGGTTTGTTTCTGATATTCCATTTCACGGCAAACGCATACAGCTTGCGGGGTGCGGTTGAGTTTGACACCGCCGTGCGTGCAATCGGCTATGCACCTTTTATTCTGTTGCTCGAAGTGGGAGTTATCTTCCTCCCAATATTATTTCATGCCATATATGGCCTTATGATCGTGGCTGAAATGCCAGGGCCTGGTGGAAACGTTGCTCACTACGGCTACGAGCGAAACTGGCTCTACGTGATGCAGCGCTGGACTGGTGTTATTGCAATTGTCTATCTTGCGTTTCACGTATATGACACTACCGCGCTCAAGTACTACTACGAACTGACCGGCGGCGTGGGTAGCAAAGACCTTGGATTCCAAAGTATCAGCTACCGGGCGATGGCGTGGCGCTTTGCGAATGTCCCGTACTTGCTCTTTTACATCGTTGGAATCACGTCCGCATGTCTCCACTTGGGCAACGGGCTCTTCAACTTCACGATTCGATGGGGAATTGCAATCGGAGCTGGCGCACAAAAAGCGGCTGCAGCGATTGGCTGGATGCTCGGCGCAGGCATGGCTCTCCTTGGCATCATGATCGCAGTCAATTTCGCCTCGAAGGGCAAGATTGATGCTGAGACCTACAAGAACCGTGAGGACTTCGTGAGAATGCTCGTCAACGAGAACGGAACTATGCAAGCTCCAGGACAACCGACAGCTCCACAAACAGGCCAGACGAAGGGAGATCAGGACTAATCATGGCAGCTCCTACAAAAACACACGCAATCATCGTCGGTGGTGGACTTGCGGGCCTTATGACTGCAGTTAAAATTGCTGAGGCCGGTGGATCCGTCGACCTGTTCTCGCTAGTTCCTGTCAAGCGTTCACACTCTGTCTGTGCGCAGGGCGGTATCAATGGCGCAGTGAACACAAAAGGTGAGGGCGACTCACCTGCAATCCACCTCGATGACACATGCTACGGCGGTGACTTTCTCGCAAACCAAACGCTTGTCAAAACGATGTGTGATGCCGCACCCGGAATCATCAACCTCCTAGACCGTATGGGAGTTATGTTCAACCGTACACCAGAAGGCCTGCTGGACTTCCGCCGCTTTGGAGGAACCCTGCACCATCGCACCGCTTACGCCGGTGCAACGACGGGGCAGCAGCTTCTTTACGCACTCGATGAGCAGGTACGCCGCTACGAAGTCGCTGGTAAAGTCCGAAAATTTGAGTTCTGGGAATTTTTGGGCGTGGTTCGTGAAGGCGATGCAGAAGATGGTCGCTGCCTCGGAATCGTCGCGCAGGACCTCCATTCGATGCAAATCGAATCGTTTGCTGCAGATGCGGTAATCCTGGCCACAGGCGGCCCAGGCATCATCTTTGGAAAATCGACGAACTCGACCATCAACACGGGAACTGCTGCAGGGGCCGTCTTCAAGCAAGGCGCACACTATGCAAATGGTGAATTTGTTCAAGTTCACCCGACCGCCGTCCCAGGTGATGACAAACTTCGTCTGATCTCCGAGTCCGTTCGTGGAGAAGGTGGCCGTGTTTGGGTTCCTAAGAACGCCAATGACAAACGCCAAGGTCAGGACATCCCTGAAAACGAGCGCTTCTACTTCCTCGAAGAGAAGTACCCGAAGTACGGAAACCTCGTCCCACGTGATATCGCGACCCGCGAGATCTTCGATATCTGTGTAAACCAGCGGATGGGTGTCTTCGGAGAAAATCAGGTCTACCTCGATGTAACCCACATCGATCGTCGACAGCTTGACCTAAAGCTTCGAGGCGTCCTTGAGATCTATGAAAAGTTTGTAGGTGACGATCCGCGCGATGTCCCGATGCGTATCTTCCCAGCGGTCCACTACTCAATGGGTGGAATCTGGGTAAACAACGGACTCGATCCCGAGAACGTTCCTTATCACATGACCAACATCCCGGGACTGTTCGCCGTCGGCGAGTGCGACTACCAGTACCATGGTGCAAACCGTCTTGGTGCAAACTCACTCCTCTCATGTCTTACTAGCGGTGCGATCGCCGGACCTGCAGTATGCAAGTATGCTGATGGCCAGGAAGTTCGTAGCGATAAGTCAAACCCGGCTTTTGCCGCCGCGACAGCGATGCGCAAAGCAGAGTACGAAACCCTCCGTGGTATGGATGGCGGTGAGAACCCATTCCAAATCTGGCGTGAGCTTGGCAACGTGATGACCGAAAACGTAACGGTCGTTCGTGACAATGCAAAGCTTGAGCAGACCATTGGAATCATCGATGGACTTCAGGACCGCTACGCCAAAGTCTCTGTCAGTGACTCATCAGGATGGTCTAACCAAACTCTGCCGTTCACGCGTCAGCTTGGCAATATGCTCACGTTGGCAAGGATCGTCGCGAAGGGTGCCCTTCTCCGCGATGAAAGCCGTGGCGCACACTACAAGCCTGCATTCCCGAATCGCGATGATGAGCGCTTCCAGAAGACGACAGTTGCCACCTTCGATGCAAGCAATCCGCGTGACCCGAAGATCGGCTACGAAGCCGTCGACCTTTCACAGGTTACGCCACGCGCGCGCGTCTATACATCCGGCAGCACCAAGCCGGCAGGATCTTAAGGAGTAAGAAATGTCCACTGTGGATGATGTTATTGAAGTAACAGTACTACGCCAGGCAGATGCCACATCAGCTCCTTATGAGGAAGTCTTTCACGTACCTTATAAGTTGCGGATGAATGTCATCAGTGTCCTGATGGAAATAAGGCAGAACCCGACTAACAGCAAGGGTCAAAAGGTTGCACCGGTTGCTTGGGATCAGGCGTGTCTCGAAGAGGTCTGTGGGAGCTGCACTGTCCGTGTAAATGGACGTGTCCGCCAAGCCTGCTCTGCACTGGTTGACAAAGTTTGTTCAGGCGGCACAAATGGCACCCGCCGCAAGCTGTACCTTGCCCCGATGAGCAAGTTCCCTGTGGTTCGCGACCTCGTCGTCGATCGCTCCCGAATGTTTGAGAACCTCAAGAAGATTCAGGCATGGATTCCGATTGATGGAACATATGATTTGGGCCCTGGTCCGCGAATGAGCCAAAAGGAACAGGAGCTTGCGTATGACTTTGCACGTTGTATGTCCTGTGGGTCCTGTCTTGAAGCATGCCCTCAGGTTTCTGTAAAGTCAAACTTCATCGGCCCTGCAGCTATTGGACAAGTCCGCTTGTTCAACTCGCACCCAACAGGTTCCATGAACAAGGATGAGCGCCTCGAGGCAATCTCCGATTCGGATGGCATCGCCAGCTGTGGCAACGCACAGAACTGTGTTCAGGTTTGCCCAAAGGAGATTCCACTGACCCGTGCAATCGCCGAAATCAACCGCGACACAACGGTGTACCGAATCAAAAAGTGGCTCGGAAAATAGCACCGCATCAACGTCGAGACCGCACCCTCTGGTGCGGTCTTTTTTTGTCAGGTGCATCTCCCCAATGGTTAGGCTATAACGCTATATGTCACGCTTTCCAAGCCGCATCGCCATCGCAACCAGTCTCGCAATCATCGTTGGACTTGCCGCGTCAACCAATGGCTGGTCCCAAGCGCCAGCCAAGACGCCTGCCACCCCGGATCAAATCACTTTCTTTGAAAACAGTGTCCGGCCGGTGTTTGCCGAATCCTGCGTGGCCTGCCATACCGAAGGCAATGCCGGAGGCGGCCTCCGCCTCGACAAAGCTGTCACCCCAGCTCAGGCAACGGCCATCATCAATCGTGTTCAAGGTATTGGTGGAAATAGAATGCCACAAGGGGCACCGCCTCTTAAAGATGAAAAGCTAAAGTCTCTGCTTGTATGGCAAAAGAACGGCGCAGTGTGGCCAGAGGGTAAGGCTGCCATCGATGGTAATCTGTGGTCCCTAAAACCAATCAAGAGTCCAAGTATCCCTAAAAATGTTCCCACGGGTTGGACAGCCCCTATCGATGCCCTGATCGCGGCAGACTTTACGCAAAAGGGTATCAAACCATCCCCCGTTGCAGACCGGGCAACGCTCATTAAACGCGCAAGCCTGACCGTAACGGGTCTTCCACCAACCTATAAACAAGTGCGTGCCTTTGTTCAAAACAAGTCGCCCAAAGCCTATAGCGACTTGGTCGACTCGCTCCTTGCATCCCCTGCGTTTGGTGAACGTATGGCCCGCCTATGGATGGACATCGCGCGCTATGCCGACACAAAGGGGTATGTGTTTGTCGAAGACAGAAACTACCCAAATGCATACACCTACCGTGACTGGTTGATCAATGCATACAACAATGATCTTCCATACGATCAGTTTGTGATTCAACAGCTTGCTGCGGACAAAATCGTCTCAGAAGATCGTCGTCCACTCGCAGCAATGGGCTTTCTTACCGTTGGACGTCGGTTCCTAAATGCTGAAAACGACATCATCGGTGACCGGATTGATGTTGTGACCCGCGGGTTCTTAGGTCTCACAGTACAGTGCGCCCGGTGCCATGACCACAAGTTCGATCCTATACCGACCCGTGACTACTACTCCCTCTACTCTGTGTTTGCATCCTCGCAGGAAGAGAGCCTGACGATTTCCGAAAAGTCGATCTCAGATCCTTGGAATGCCTATAACGCTAAGCTAACTGCCCTGAAAAATGACCGTGATACGTCCATCCGACGTGCAATCACGAGGTTACGCAGTGTCGTTGCGACTTCCCCGGAGAAGCTTTCCCCCAAAGTCAAAGAGGCGCTACAGCTCACGCGTGTAAATGAACTTCCACAGCCAGATCGGCTTCGGACAATGTTGCTGTCATTCGAGCCTGAGGAAAAGACGAACTACGAGCGTTTACTGACCGAAATCGCTGTTATGGAGAAGTCAACGCCAGCATCCCCTGAGTTTGCGATGGCAATGACAGACAAGCAATCGCCAGTTACCGTCAATGTCCACAAACGGGGTAACCCAGGCATCGCTGGTGAGCCGGCCCCGCGCCAGTTCCTTCAGTGCATCGCCGGCGAACAACGCCCCGAATGGAAGGACTCATCCGGACGACTTGACCTCGCAAAGTCCATCGTTGATACCAACAATCCGCTGACGGCGCGTGTCTATGTGAACCGAATCTGGATGAATCTGTTTGGCAAAGGGATTGTCAGGACCCCGAGTGACTTTGGGAAGCAGGGTGAAAAGCCAACGAATGGCCCCTTGCTGGATTACTTAGCCTATACATTCATGCACTCGGATGGCTGGTCAACCAAGAAATTGATGAAGCGGATTCTGATGAGCCGGGCATTTATGGGCTCAAGCGATGTCTCGGCGGATGTGGCTATCAAAGATCCTGAGAATAGGACATTCAGTCATCAAAATCGTCGGCGCTACGATATGGAACAGCTTCGCGATTCACTTCTCTTTTCATCCAACAAGCTTACAACCACACGCGTTGGCGGCAAGAGTGAGGAACTCTGGGAAAAGGGTTACACAGCAAGACGAGCTGTTTATGGTTTCATCGAGCGCCAGAACTTGCCGTTGACGTTCAAGACCCTCGATTTTGCAAGCCCGGATGCATCCAGTCCGATGCGTTTTGTGACCACGGTGCCGCAGCAAGCATTGTTTATGATGAACAGTCCCCTCGTGACAGATCAGGCACGCGAAATCGCAAAGGCGATTGAAACAACCGATGCCAAGTCAGGAACGAAAGCTGTAAACGCTGCCTTCAGAAGTGTGCTTGGGCGTGATGCGTCGGCAACAGAACTTCAAATTGGAACAGCATTTCTTGCGAAACCTGAAGAGTCAACCGATACGCTGGCCAACGGCCCTTGGGTCATGGGATATGGAACCATCAGCCAGACACTTGACCGTGTTACAGACTTCAAGAAACTTGCCGTCTTCGTAAATGGAACCTATCAGGCAGGTACCATATTGCCAGACAAGGACCTTGGATGGGTACTCCTCACTAAAGATGG
>JBEDDQ010000200.1:0-5729 GCA_041176185.1 Armatimonadota bacterium
TGTAGCGCACTGCCACGGTCCATCCCGCGGTCTTCATTTCCCTGCACCAAAAGACCGAATGTACGCCCCGGATAGTCGGAGTCCAGCGTCCGCGTTGACCACGATGCAAAACTTAGGAGGCCAAGAATTCCCTGCGCCGTCAGCACACCCACCGCCACGATGCCGGGTTTCATACGGCGGGTCATCGCCGCGTGCACCAGACATCCACTGATGAAAACCGCACTCGCGCTGACACCCCAGGCTCCCATCACTTCCGCAGCCTGAAGCCACGGCAACGCCATCGGGTGGCTGAAAACAGTGGATGTCAGAAACCACGGAAAGGCATAGGTGCCCGTGGAACGCGCCCATTCAAAGCAGACCCAGGCCGCTGCGAACACCAATGGGCGATAGCGATTGCCGACTTTCGGCAACACCGCACCACTTAGTAGCCCAAAAAGACTGAACAGTACCGTCTCGAGGATGACTAACCCGATGTAGGGGCCATCATCGATGGCCCGCATCCACTCTACCCCGATACCGTATAACGCCACGGCATGGAGGGCGGCATAAAGCATCGCCGAGCGGGCACGCTTGCTGTGGGCAATCAGCCACATCAGCATCCCCGGCGCAACCCACGCCAGCGGCCAGATGTTTAAAGGCGAAAAGGCGCACCACATGAGTGCGCCTGAGAGGAGGGCGATGCCCGGTTTTGCCCACCACCGTGTTTGGGTGGCTTTCGCAACTTCGATGCTTTTTAGCAAGCGTTAGCTCCCTGGAATCCAGGACTCTCCCGGTTTGACCGATGCTGCCGTACGCGCCATCAGCTCTGCCGCATTATCTGCATCCGAGAGGGACACAATCTCACATGGCGTGTGCATATAGCGAAGCGGGATTCCGACAAGACCGGTAATCATGCCCGCGCGGTTGACTTGCATCGCGTTTGCATCCGTGCCCGTGCCGCCGCCGTAGACTTCGATCTGGTGTGGGATCTTGTACTCAACGGCCTGCTCGACTAGCCTGTCTGCGAGCTTGCGGTTGGCATTGGCTCCGCGCAGAATCGTCGGTCCTCCGCCAAGCTTGACATCCGGGTGCAGGCGCTTGTCCATGCTTGGGAAGTCTGTAGCAAATGTGACATCGACGGCAATTCCGATTTGCGGATTAATGCCATACGCGCTTGTCTTTGCACCGCGTAGTCCAACTTCCTCCTGTACGGTTGCGACGGCAAACACAGCTGCTTCTGGCTGCAAAATCTTGACGCGACGGAGCGCTTCGGCAACGGCCCAGGCACCCACACGGTTGTCAAAAGCGCGTGCTGCGGCACGGTCACCAACGAGGCGGGTAAATCCGGCATCGATGGTGATCGCATCCCCAAGCTGGATTCCGGCATCAATGGTTTCAGTACGGTTTACAGCTCCGACATCCACCCAGAGGCCTTCAAGAAGAGGAGCCTTTGTGCGCTCATCCGGTGTCATCACGTGAATAGGCTTCTTACCAATCACACCAGGGACTGCTCCCTTTGCGGTATGAATCTGGACGCGCTGACCAACTGCATTGGTGAGGTCGTGGCCGCCAACCCGGCTGAAATAGATGTAGCCATTGTCATCGATGTAGCTGACCTGGTAGCCAATTTCATCGATGTGACCTGCGAGCATAATTTTCGGGAAGCCCTCAGGATTGACGGATGCAATCACAGAGCCCATCGGGTCCGTTTCGATGGTATCTGCGAAGGCTCCAACGTAGCTGCGGAACACGGCTGCATTGCGCTCTTCGTAGCCACTTGGGGATGGCGTCTCAACGAGTTCCTTCAGGAAATCAAGTGCTGCATCATTCATGGTGTCTGTCCTCAAAATCTAAGCGCGATGCGCTCTACCTATTGTTTTTCGGCAGGATAGTACCTAAACCTCATCCTATAAACGGCTAAATCTCAACATCCAGCTGGTCGCACAGCCATGTGTAGTCCCATGACAAATCACGCATCGCATCGTAGCGGCCGCTTGCCCCACCGTGTCCACTGGACAAGTCCGTAATGAAGAGGAGTGGATTCTTGTCAGTTTTCAGGCGGCGTTTGCGCGCGACATACTTTGCCGGCTCCCAATACATCACCTGCGAATCGTTAAACCCGGTACGCACCAGCGTGCTCGGATAGTCCTTGGCTTCGAGGTTGTCATACGGGCTGTATGCATACATCCAGTGGAATTCTTCCTCGACATTTGGGTTGCCCCACTCGATGTATTCGCCCACGGTCAGAGGAAGGGTGTCATCTAACATTGTGTTGATGACATCCACAAACGGAACGTAGTTCATCACGAGGCGGCAGAGGTCTGGGCGCTGGTTGACGACAGCTCCGAGGAGGAGGCCACCGGCACTCCCGCCGCGGATCGCGAGGCGGTTCGGGTGTGAAAAGCCTTCTGCTTTCAGAAAGTCACCGATCGCGATGAAGTCGGAGAACGTGTTTTGCTTGTGTTGCATTTTCCCGGCATCGTGCCAGGTCTTGCCGAGGTCTCCACCGCCGCGGATATGACCGATGGCGTAGACGAACCCGCGGTCAAGGAGCGAGATTAGGCTGCTTTGGAACTGGACTGGGATGGTGATGCCATACGAGCCGTAGCCGTAGAGCAAACATGGAGCGGTTCCATCGAGAGGAGTGTCTTTGTGATGGACGATGCTTACCGGGACGCGGGTGCCATCCGGGGCTGTTGCATGGACAAAAGAGCTCACATAGTTTGTCCGGTCAAAGCCACCAAGGATTGCGGTCTGCTTGAGCAGAGTGAGCTCCAGCGTGTTGAGGTTGACATCGTAGATCGAGCTTGGCGTGACAAGCGAGCTGTAGGAAATGCGTAGCGTATCGGTTTCAAAGCAGTGGTTTTGATCCAACTTGACGGTGTACGTTGGCTCGGGGAATGCGACTAGCTGATCTTGCCCGGTTGCAAAGCTTAGAACGCGAAGCTGTGGACGGCCACCGCAGCGCTCGCTGACTACCAAGTGGTCGCTGAAGCAGTCTACTGACTCACGCATTGTTTCGGGGTCAGCGGCAAGTACTTCCGTCCAGTTTTCTTCCTGAGGGTCGCTGACCGGCGCGGCGATGACACGGAAGAGTGGTGCGCCTTTGTTGGTCCGGATGTAAAAGAGGCCATCCCGATGGTCGAAATCGTATTCGTGGTCCTCTTCGCGGGGTAGGACGACGGTTGGTGCGGCATTTGGAACATCCGCAGGGATAGTGTGAAACTCGCTTGTGTTCTGGCTGCCCGTACCTAGAACGATATACGCGTTGTCCCGTGTTTTGCCCACAAAGACGCGGAAGAGAGCATCCGGCTCGTGAAGGACAACCGTCCGCTCTGTTGGGTTGCTCAGGGATGTCCGCCAGATGGTGTCTGAGCGCTTGGCATCATCTTCGGTGACGATGTAGATGGTGTTGTTGTCATTTGCCCAAATGATGCCGCGGGCTTTGCCAAAGCTTGCGATGTCCAAGCCGGTCTCGAGGTCGCGGACGTGGAGCTGGTATTCGCGGAAGCCGGTTGTGTCGACCGAGTAGGCAAGGTAACGCCCACATTCACTAATCGTGACGGTCCCGAGCGAGAAGAAGGCGTGACCTTCTGCCATTTTATTGCCATCGATGACGACTTCCTCGACATCCGAGCCGATTGGCTTTCGGCAGTGAATTGAGTACTGCTTGCCCTCTTCGGTGCGCATGTAGTAGGAGAAGTTGCCTTTGCGGTATGGGACGCTGAGGTCGGTTTGCTGGATGCGGCCGATCAGCTCATCGTAGAGACGGTGGCGTTTTTCTGCCAAATGGGCTGCAACGCGGTCTGCGTATGCGTTCTCATCCTCGAGATAGGAGCGGACTTCCGGGTTGTCTTTCTCACGAAGCCAATGGTATTCATCGGTGCGTGTAACACCATGGATGGTGTGGGTGACGGGGACCTGCTTCGCTACAGGAGGCGTGTGGGAACGGTCAAACATGTACGTACAGTGTATCAAGGTGGCTTTGACACCGTGAGCTCACCAAGCATCCAAAATGTCACTTGGCTGCCATGGTAACGACTAGGCTTTGGTCTGCGTGATCCAGCGGGTGACATCCACCACTTTCATCCCGGCGGCATGTGCGCTGATAAAGCCATTCACACCATCTTCGAAGACAACGCAGCGCTCCGGAGCCACCCCAAGGCGCTCGGCTCCGAGGAGAAACGGCTCTGGATGAGGCTTGCCGTGAGTGACATCTTCCGAGCCGATAACGACATCAAAGAGGTCAATAATGCCCGTGATGCGCAAGGATTCTCGAACCACCATCCCGAGCCCGCCGCTGACAACGCCCATCGGGATTGTGCCGTGGAAACGCCGCGCTTCGGCGACGATTTCCGGGAGGTCTGTCACGCTTGGGACGAGGGTGTGATACGCCATTTCCTTTTCATCCGTGAGGAGGTTCAGGTCAAAGGCACGCAGCCCGGCGTGATTTTCTGCAAGATGGTCGAGTACTTCCCGCGCGGGTGTGCCAGCGAATGCGTAGAACTCATCCACCGGGAAAATGTCTTCAAAGCCGTGTTTGTCCAGCATCATATGCCACGCCTTGTAGTGCAGAGGCATTGTGTCGACGAGGGTGCCATCACAGTCAAACAGGATGGCGCCGGGTGTCTCTACCAGCGGAAATGTTAGAAATGCGGATTCAGGGACTTGGCTCACGGCATCAATGGTACCGCAGGCATTCAGAGTGAGTTAGGCATCCGGGGAAACGATGCGTTCGCGCACCGAGCGGAAGCGCACGGGGCACTTGGGAAGCGCACGCTTCGCCCGCCGGAGTGCAGGCGCTTTGATAGCGATGATAGCAACGATAAGCATCGTGATGGTTCCGCCGATGGTCAGGGCACGGACGACATTTGTGGATGCGGCGATGCTGCTGGCGATGATGCTTCCGGCGGGTGTGAGACCGATCATCAACCAGCTGTGTACTCCCATCACGCGGCCGCGTAGGTGATCCGGCGTGGATGTCTGTAGCAAGGTGTTTGCGGTCACGAGGAAGAGGATCATGCTGAAGCCGACGCCGATGATGAGCCAGCGTCCGATGGCCATGCTGCCGCAGTTTGCGAGTGTGAGGGAGCAGAGCCCCCAGCAGAAGGCGGCGCCGAGGAGGAGGTGTCCTTTGCGCTGGATGCTGCCTGAGTAGGTCGCGAGGAGGAGGGCTGCGGCGAGAGCGCCAACCCCGCGCATCGACATGAGCGTGCCGTAGCCGCTTGCATTTGCGTGCAAGCCAAATTTTGCAAGGGCTGGAAGGAGAATCCAGTCGCCAGTCATGAAGAGCGAGCATCCCGCGAGGACGGCGACGAGGGCGATGCCGGCCCGGTAGGACTTGAGGTAATTTGCGACTTCTTTGAGCTGGGATCCGATGGCTTGTTTTGACTTTGCGACGGCGGTGCGTCCGGCTTGTACGGCGATGAGGCCACCGATAACGCCGACATACGAGAGGCCATTCATGATGAAGCAGAGGCCGACGGCGGATGTTTCAGGGCGTCCTGCGCCGAGGCGCTCGATGAGCTGTGCGGCGACGAGGGGGCCGATGACGCGTGCACCATTGAACATCGAGCTATTGAGGCCGATGGCATTTGGGAGGTCCTCTTTGCCGACGAGTTCGACAAGAAATGCCTGGCGTGCGGGCATGTCAAAGACTTGGGTGATGCCGAGGAGGCCTGCGAAGACGGGGATGTGCCAGAGCTTGATATGGCCTGTAATTACGAGGAAGCCCATGGTGAGAGCGAGGA
>JBEDDQ010000201.1:0-13575 GCA_041176185.1 Armatimonadota bacterium
ATATGTCGATGTCGAGCATGCGGTTGATCCGGTGTATGCCAAGTCTATTGGTGTGGATATTGACAACCTCCTAATCTCCCAGCCGACGACGGGTGAAGAGGCTCTTGAAGTTGTGGATGCATTGATTCGCTCAAATGCCGTCTCTGTTGTGGTTCTTGACTCGGTCGCAGCGCTTGTTCCCAAGGCTGAAATCGAGGGTGAGATGGGAGATTCCCACGTTGGCCTTCAGGCACGCTTGATGAGCCAGGCACTCCGCAAGATCACGGGTTCGCTCAACAAGACCAATACATCCGCTGTCTTTATCAACCAGCTGCGTGAGAAGATTGGTGTGATGTTTGGAAATCCTGAGACACAGCCCGGTGGCCGCGCACTGAAGTTCTATTCATCCGTGCGCCTCGATGTCCGCCGTATTGAGACCCTCAAGATTGGCAATGACATGGTCGGTATCCGTACCCGTGTCAAGGTCGTCAAGAACAAGGTTGCACCGCCTTTCAAACAGGCAGAATTCGACATCATGTTTGGCCAGGGAATCTCTCGTGCTGGTTCGCTGATTGATATTGGAACCGAGCTTGGTGCGATCACAAAGGCAGGTGCATTCTACTCCTATAAGGGTGATCGTCTTGGCCAGGGCCGTGAGAACGTACGAAAGTACCTGGATGAGCATCCGGAGATCATGGATGCCATCGATGCTGAAATCCGTAATTCCGGTAAGGCCGATGAAGTGTTGACATTGGGATCTGCAGTCGAAGACTAAAGCTTGTCCTAATCGGAACAGGTAGATAAAGGCGGCGGGGTATCCGGGAGGCTCTCTCCTCGATAACCTGCCGCCGCTTTGATTTGGGGCTTGGTTTCAATTCCCATAAATGTGTGCTGGACATCAATCGCTGATAGATAAAGGCGGCGGGGTATCCGGGAGGCTTTCTCCTTGATAACCTGCCGCCGCTTCGATTTAGGGCTTGGTTTTTAGTCCCGTAAACGTGTGTCGGTCATGAATCGTAACTGACATGTCTGCTCACCGCTGCGAATGCCTAGTACCACGATAAATGACAAAGTGGCTGTTCATCCCCTTCGGATGCACAGCCACCTGTCTAGAATTCTCACGAGTAGATCTAAGAAGACCTTACTTCCCGTGCGCTGCCTCATAGGCATCGATTTTGTCCGCATGCTGCAGCGACAACCCGATGTCATCTAAGCCATTCCAGAGGCAGTGCTTGCGGAACGGATCGACATCGAACGATGCCACAAAGCCATCCGGGCCAGCAACCGTCTGCGACTCCAAGTCAACCGTTACTTCCGCGCCAGGGTTTGCCTTCAAAATTCCGAGAAGGGTCTCGACCTCAGCCTCTGTCAGGACGACCGGAAGGATGCCATTTTTGTAGCAGTTGTTATGGAAGATGTCGGCGTAGCTCGGTGCAATCAATGCACGGAAGCCGTAATCCAGTAACGCCCACGGGGCATGCTCGCGGCTTGAACCACATCCAAAGTTCTTATTTGCAACCAGAATCTCTGCACCGGCGAGACTTGCAGCATTCAACTCAAAATCAGGGTTCGGTGTCGTGCCATCCTCAAGATAGCGCCAGTCGAAGAAGAGAAACTGACCAAAGCCAGTCCGCTCAATACGCTTCAGAAACTGCTTAGGAATAATCTGGTCGGTGTCCACATTGACGCGGTCGAGGGGAGCTGCGATCGATGTGACAGAATGAAACGGAGTCATACGTAAATAATAACGCCCGGATCCATCCGATGCACCAAATGTTCACTCCATAGACGGTGTGTCGGTGCGTTTCTATGTTCAGATTAACGCGCTCGACATCTTGGAAGAGCTGTAATCACACTCCCTGATCTATCGAAAAATCAACGCGTTCGCCTTCAGATGCAAAGCGCTGCCGCATCACATCGATGGCTTCCCGGTTCGCATCCACCAAAATCGCATCGCGCCCATGCGCAAGACAGCTCGCGCCAAGCGTCCCGCTACCTGCGAAGAAATCTGCACACAGCGCTCCGGGGGCACTGTGCACGGTAACGATTCGGTCGATAATCGCACGTGGCTTTTGCGTTGGATAACCGGTCTTTTCCTTGCCCGTCGGGCTCACGATGGTATTCCACCAGACATCCGTTGGAATCTTTCCACGTTCAGCTTTTTCAGCGCCGACAAGACTTGGTGCCATATACGGAATACGATCGCTCGCATCCAAATCAAAGGTGTAGTTTTCCGGATCGCGTGTATACCAGAGGATGTTGTCATGCTTTGGAGCCCACTTACGCGTCGGCCGCCCACCATAGTCATAGGACCAGATAATCTCGTTCTGGAAGGACTGACGGCCAAAAATCTGATCGCACATCACTTTGGCGTAGTGCACCTCACGGTAGTCCAAATGCAGAAAAAAGCTGCCATCCGGGGCTAAAATGTCCCGCATCACCTCAATCCGCTCGCGGAGATAGTCAATAAAGTCATCCCCAAAGCTGTCATCGTAGGATGCACTCTCAATCGCTTCTGTGCGATAACGCCGGCCAGCAAATCCGGTGCGGTCACCGTCATCATCGGCGATACTCCGCATCCGCTGGCGGTGCTGTACCTTGCCCGTGTTGAAAGGCGGATCGATATAGATGAGGTCAATCGGTTTGCCACGATAGGCCTTGAGGAACGCAAGGTTATCTGCGTGGTGGATGCTGATGGTACTCAATTATTGGCCTTCTTCAGAGTTGGCAGAGGGTTCCCGTTTGCTTTCCAGTACGCAAGGACTGCTGCCAGCAGCGCATCACGGATACTGGGCTCCGCGGCAGCAAGCTCCTGACGCTCGCCGCGGTCGTTTTTCATGTAGTAAAGCTCCACCGCTCGGTTTCCGGGGACATTGTCTGCCCCGCCATCCAGGAGCCACTCTTCATGGTATACAAATAACTTATAGTCGCCCCTACGAATTACGGTTACCGGTCGTGTTCGAAAGATCGGATCCCTCCCACGGATGACCGGTGTATCCAGATAGCCTGGAAAGTGCCAGAAAATAGGCCGTTCCTCTTTCAGGTCACTGCCATCAAATGTTGTTACCAGCGAAATGCCATCGAGTTTCCAGCTGGGATCTACCTTTCCACCAGCGATGTCGCAAAACGTTGGAAAGAGATCAACGAGGGTGACGGGAGAATAGCAGGTTGCACTCGGCTTCGTGTGGCCAGGCCAATCAACAATCAGCGGAACCCGAATACCCCCCTCGTAATAGCTGCCTTTGTTTCCACGGAGGGGCTCTTGGTTTGACTGCTGGGTTGCGCCATTATCCGATGTAAATACAACCACTGTTTCGCGTCCCCTTGGGAGGGCGCGGATTTGCCTGATGAGGGTGCCGACAGCATCATCAAAATCCGCAAGACACGCCGCATATTTGAGTTTCTGGCCGGTCAGGCCATCCTTACGCAGGCGGTCGAGGGTTTCTGGCCGCGCTTCAAGCGGGGTGTGGATACCGTGGTACATCACTGCCGCAAACCACGGTGATGCCTTCTGCTGTAATGCCCAGGATGCCACATCGTCGTTTGTGGAGAACATCCCCTTTGGGTCAGCGATACCATCCGCTTTAGATACAGCAGAGGCCTTGCGGCCTGCTAAAGCATCCCGGAACACCGAGAAGCCCTGTTGTATGGGCGTTGCGCCGTCGGGGCCGCCGAGGTGCCACTTTCCAAACAATGCTGTCGCATACCCTGCGGATTTGATTGCTTTGGCGATGGTTGGTGCGTCCGGGGCGATTCCGCTTTTGTTGGGAACGGGTTCGAGGCGCATTTCTTTAACCGGTCCGCGCTTTGTGCTGTCAACGGCATAAACGCCATGACGTGCGGTGTATTGCCCCCGGATCAGGGATGCCCGGCTTGGTTGACAGTTCGCTGCTGCGACATACCCTTGCGTATAGACGATGCCGGATTTTGCAAGCGCATCGATGTTGGGCGTCTTGAATGCGCCATCGTTGTAGCCGACATCTTTCCAGCCAAGGTCATCGGCGACGATTAGCAAAATGTTCGGTTTGTCTGCCGCGTGGGTTGGACTGCTGTAGAGCGTAAGGCAAAGCAAGGCACAGAGGGAGCACAGAAGCTGTGGGAATCGCATTATCCAACCCCCTGAGTTAGAACGTCATCGGCGACGATTAGCAAAATGTTCGGTTTGTCTGCCGCGTGGGATGGACTGCTGTAGAGCGTAAGGCAAAGCAAGGCATAGAGGGAGCACAAAAGCTGTGGGAATCGCATTATCCAACCCCTTGAGTTAGAACGTCATCAGCGACGATTAGCAAAATGTTCGGTTTGTCTGCCGCGCGGGATGGACTGCAGTTGAGCATGAGGCAAAGCAAGGCATAGAGGGAGCACAAAAGCTGTGGGAATCGCATTCGTCTCAACATAAACACAACAATCAAGGCTGCTTCCCAGCTCTAAGCTGCGCCAGCATCCCCTTCATCCGAGTGATCACATCTGGGTTTGCTGCTGCTACATTTCGGTCTTCATGCGGGTCGGCATCCAGATCATAGAGCTGGTCAGCATCCAAGTTGCCGGTCTCCGTTCCTGTAAGGGGTTGAAAGGCAACTCCCTTGCCTGCCGGGATGAGCTTCCATTTCTCCCACCGCAGCGCCAGACGGCCTGCATGTTCAACGATATAGTTCCGCTTGCCCTGCCCCGACCCGCGCAGCGCGTCACTGACATCCAAACCATCCCCGGAGAGCGGCTGTTTACGTCCAGAACTTAGAATCTGGTCAAAGCTCACTAGCATGTCCACCAGACTAATCATCGAAGAGGACACTCTCCCGGCGTTTGCCTTACGGGCATCCCCAGGAGACAAGCGCTGTCCCGCAGGCCAGCGGACCATAAATGGCACCCGGGTCCCGCCTTCAAAGAGGCTGTATTTTCCACCGCGCAGCGGTCCTGCCGGCTTGTGGTCACCAAGTAGCGCAACCGCCTGGTCCTGATAGCCATCATCCACAACGGGACCGTTGTCGCTGGTAAACACCACGATGGTATTGTCAGCCAGACCGTTCTTATCCAGCGCTTTCAGGATGGCGCCAACCTGTGCATCGAGCTGGAGAATCGCATCCCCGCGCGGGCCCATCCCCGACTTGCCCGCAAACCGCTTGTGCGGAACCCGTGGAACGTGGATGTCATGCGTCCCGACATACAGAAAAAACGGCTTTTGCTTGTTCTGTTCGATGTAAGTTGTCGTTTCGCGGATGATGGTGTCGGCGATGTCTTCATCCACCCAGAGGGCTTTCTTCCCGCCGGTCATCCAGCCGATGCGTCCGATGCCATTGACGATGGTCATGTCATGACCATGCGAATGCTTTTGTTTGAGGAGCTCCGGGTTCTCGCGACCTGTTGGCCAATCTCCGATGCGTTGTTTGTAATCCACCTTTATCGGATCAGCTGGGTCCAGACCGATGACATCTCCGTTTTTGACCCACACCGTTGGGACGCGGTCCACCGTTGCGGGAATGAGGTAGGTTTGATCAAAGCCGAGCTCATTTGCGCCTGGGGTGATGTGTTTGTTCCAATCGAGAGGAGATGTCGCAGCATTCCCAAGTCCGAGGTGCCATTTGCCGATAGCAGCAGTTGCATAGCCGGCATCCTTAAAGCGCTTTGGAAGGGTCATCCGGGATGGATCGATAATCATGGCTGCATCACCGGGCAGCACACCGGTCCCCGGTTTGCGGAAGGCGTACTCGCCGGTCATCAACGCATAACGGCTTGGCGTACAGGTCGCGGACGGTGCATAGGCATTTGTAAATCGGATGCCTTCATTGGCAATTCGGTCGATGTTTGGCGTTTTAACCTTCGTCGCGCCATTTGCGCTGATGTCGCCATAACCAAGATCATCCGTGAGGATAAAGACCACATTGGGCCTCCCCACCTCCGCCACGCTCTTTTGAATCCGTCCCGCAGCCGTGGCCCCGGACATCCCCAAAAATCCCGCCGCCGCACCCGCAAGCGCCACCACGCCGATAAGTCCTGCTATGTATCGCATCCGTCGATTATACGGGTTTCACTTCAAGCTGATGCAGCGAAAGCTAACATTGGATGCCCCAGTGTCACGGGCTCCCTTACCTCGCCCCGCGACGCGATAGCGCACACAATAATCCGTAGAGCACAGAAAACTCCCGCCGCGCTGGACATATTTGGTGATTCCCGGCTCGTCCGGATCAAAGCTGTCGGTAGGTCCGACAGGGTCTTTTTGGGCGTGACCTGCATACGCATCCGGGCGATACAGGTCAGCCGTCCATTGCCAGCAGTTACCCGCCATGTCATAGAGTCCGTAGCCATTTGGTGGGAATGCGTTGACTGGGGATGTTCCGGCGTAGCCATCTTTGCATGTATTTTTGTGAGGAAACGTGCCATCAAAGAGGTTTGCTAGCGGTTGCTTGGCATCGCTTGGCGGAGTAACTCCCCAGACAAAGGGTTGTCTGTGAAGACCACCACGCGCGGCAAACTCCCACTGCGCTTCACTTGGTAGCTGTTTCCCGGCCCACTTTGCGTACGCTAGGGCGTCGTCGTGGCTGACATGCACGACTGGATGGTCCATCCGGTCAGAAATGTCCGAACCTGGCCCCTCGGGATGCTGCCAGCTCGCTCCCGCTACAAAGCTCCACCACTGGGTGACGTCGTTTAGAAAGACCTTCGAAACGGGCGGAGTAAACACAACGGAGCCTGGCTTGAGTTTTTCCGCCGGGACGCCGGGGAAATCTGCCGCGTTCAGCGGTTGCTCTGCGGTGGTCTTGTAACCCGTTGCACTAACAAAGGCTGTGAAATCAGCATTTGAGACAAGGGTTTTATCTATCCAGAAGCCTGTGATAGTCACCTTGTGTACGGGTGCAGTGTCCGTAAACAGGTTGATGTCACCGCCCATCTCGAAGGTGCCACCCTTGATGAAAACCATGTTGTCGTGGCTGACCGCGACGGATGTTGTCTCTGGTGATGGCTTGGCTGGCGTTTGACATCCCTGATTGGCGAGGGTGATCAAAACAAACGAGATAGCGGGCCAGCCGAGCTTTCGGTGCATATTGCGTGGTTAGTCTGTGAGGTAGTACTCGATACTGGAGACGACCCGGACGGTTTTGAGGTGTTGATTTTCCTGATCTCGATCTTCGACGGAGAAAAGGCCTTGGTCAGCATTCTTGATTTTGCCTAGGCGGGAGCCGCTGTCAGATGCGAACTTTTCGGCAACCTGACGTCCCTTTTGCGTCGCTTCCTCAATCATCTTAGGCTTGATCTCATTGAGCTTGGTGAAGAGGTATTGTGGACGGGAACCGCCGCCATTGTCGCCACTTGACAGTGTGATTCCTGCACGACCGAGGACAGAGAGATTGTTCAGGGCGACGCGTACTTTTGCGATGTCGGTTGTGTAGACCGTTACCCCGCGGTTACCGGTGTAGCGGAATTCTGCGCGCTCTCCACCGCCCCACTGCTGCGCGAGCTTGTCGGTCACATTTGGTGGTGAGACCGATATTTCGCTGTCGGCAAAGCCTTGTTTCTTGAGAAATGCCCGGACGGTATCCGCATTTTTATCCAACGTAGCGTAGAACTGGGTGAGGTCATTGGATGCTGCGGAGAAGTTAATTGGCCAGAGTGCGATGTTGGCTTCGACTTCCTTTTCCGAGAGGCCTTTGACATTTACGGTACGGTCGAGTTCCTTAAAGCGGATGATGGAGTTGCCGAGCGTGGTACCGAGCCCGATGAGGCCGACGACGATGGCGGCTGCGAGAACGGTGATGTTACGGGATGGGAATTCCATTGGTTTTGCCCCTGCCAGACAAACGGTGATAGCTCATTGTACGGGTGATGTTGGCGAATGATTCCTAGTGGCTGGTCAGGTATGCCAAATAGCTTTTAGTCGATACATCATCACCGATTTTGAGCAGGTCTTTCGCATCGGGGCAGAAGTCTATCAGCAGCGCTTTGAGGCGGGTAAATTTTGCTCCCAGGGTGATGTCTGTCTGGATACGGGTGGCGATGTAATTTTTATGGGTGATGCTGAATGCAAAGAGCTCGGCTTTGTCTTCTTCGACACCTGTGGTGGCGTAGTGAGTGAGAAACCCCGGGATGGTATCGGTGAGGGCTCCAGTGTTGCGAGTTGCCTGCGCATTGATGCCGCCATTGCCATAGCGAAAACCTGTCGGGTTGAGTGCTGACCATGTCTCATCCCTGTAGACATCCCCGTCATCCGCGTGGTCGATGAGGTGAAAGAACTCGTGATGGAGAACGTGCTCTGGATAGCCTCGGGACTTTGCTCCCCGCTGTGTGTCGATATAGAGGGTGTTGTGTTCCCAATCCGGGATAGCGGCGCGGAGCTGGCCGGCGTAGGCAAGCTTTGTGCACAGCACAATTCTCTCGCAGCCTGCACGTGCAAAGAGGGCCGTTGGATATGCTTTGAACTCTCTTTGAATCCGGACTGCGGAGTCCAATGCATCATCAAATGGGCTTGGCTCACATGTGATTGCGCCACCACCCGCCTGGATCACAACCGGCGTTTTCAGCTCCACGCAAGGTGGTGTCGTAAGCATCGGCTGGATGAGTCCGAGACAGGTGATGGCGATAGACATCACAGTTGATGATTCCGCTTAGAACGCTGCGAGGCGGGTTGTGGCATCTCCGAAGCGGTCAAGCTTAACACCCATTCTGTCCATCAGGCCAAGGTAGAGGCTACAGATTTTGCGGTTCTCATCGCCTTTGTCACGGTAGTTGATGACGCGTCCGGTTTTGAGGCTTCCACCGAGTCCACCGATGGTAAGGACTGGCAGGTGGTTGTTATCGTGCATCGAGCCGGAGTACATATTGGACAACCAGAGGAGGCAGCAGTTATCGAGAACGGTTCCTGTACCTTCCGGCATCGCATCCAGCTTGCCAGCGAGGTAAGCGAGCTGGGTGATGTAGTGGCGGGTGATGCGCTCGTAGCCTGCGGAGTTGTCATCGTGCGATGCGATGTGGTGGCCATCGTTAACATTAAGGAATGGGTAGAACAGACCGGAAAGGTCACGGCACATCAGCATCGATGCGATGCGTGTTTTGTCGGTCTGGATGGCCAGTGCGACAATGTCACACATCAGCTTCATGTGTTCGCGGAGGTCTTCAGGAAGTCCATCATCCGGGCGCTTCATCGCCACGAGTGGCTTGTTTTTGTTCTTTGCGTTATCGGATGCCTTCATCATTTCGCCACGCATCTTGGATGCACGCTTTTCGACTTCACGAACACTAGTCAGGTACTCATCGAGCTTTGCACGGTCTTCACGGCTGACTTTGTGGCGAAGCGCAGCAGCATCATCCCGGACGCGGTCAAGCACGCTGGTCATCCGCTGGCTGCCATTGTTGTCGAAGAGGCTGTCAAACGCCTGGGATGGATAGACCTCACTTGGAACGGGCGACTCGGAGTTCAGCCAGGAGATGTAGGAGCTGTAGGCCATCGAGAAGTTGGACTCGTGATAGCCGGTGAGTGGCTTTTCGCAGGCGAGGACCAGACTTGGTTGGATGGTGTCATTGCCAAGGCGTGCTGCGAGGACCTGATCGACGCTAATACCGCCATGGAGAACGGCTCCGCGGGTGAGGGGCATTCCGGAGAGGATGTTTCCTGTCATTCCGGGGTGGATGCCGACGCCGACGGATGGCCGGTTGAAGAGGCCGCTGATGACATTTAGTTTTTCGCGGAACGGCTCAAGGGGCTGGAGGCTTTTTGAAAGCTCCATGCTGGCGCCTTCGCCTTTGGCTCCCCAGTTGTTTGGGCTGATACCCGTTCCCATGAACTGAACCACAAAGCGCTTTGGTGGGGTGTTTGGCTTCTTTGCCGCATCATCGGTGGCGCCCCAGACGGGCATGCTTTCAAGCCATGGCAGTGCCATCGCGACCCCGGTTCCGTGAAGGAAGACTCGGCGTGAGAGGTGGTGTTGGATGCGTTGTTCGTTCGTCATCTTTTTATTCCTTACTGGCTACGTTGGTTGCGGTGCTTGTGCGTCGATAGCGGAACTGTCGGCTGGTGACGATGGCTTCTATCATAGACCCGATTTTGTAGTCGGTTGTTCGCAGTCGGGTCTGGATGTTTGCGAGGAGGATGTCATCGGATGGCTGGAGTGTCCGTCCGAGGGCATATGTTGTGAGTTTGCGTCCGAAGGTATCGAGGAAGTCTTGTTGGCGCTTGCTCTTGATGTATTCCTGAAGACCAGTAACACCTGACTTTTCGATGCCGCCTGGGAATGGTGCTGCGGTGTCAACAGGCTTTCCACCTTGGTCGAACTTGCGCAGCTCACCGATGGGGCCAAACCCTTCGAAGACAAGTCCATAGGAGTCGAAGCGCGCGTGGCATCCGGAGCAGGCGGGGTTATCCCGGTGTTGGGAAAGTGCTTGTCGGAGCGTTTTGTCACCCAGGGCCTTTTCATCTTTTGGCAGCTCAGGGACGACGGCTGGTGGTGGCGGGATGTATTCGCCGAGGACGCGTTTGACCATCCAGTAGCCACGGCGGACGGGACTGGTTCGGAGTCCGGATGCATTCTTTGTCAGGAACGCTGCCATCGTCAGGATGCCACCACGGTTATAGCGGGTAGCGTTGTCCACGCGTACCCATTGGTTAGGGTCATTGAGGATGTCATCCGCGACCTTCAAATCATCCATCCCGTAATGCTTTGCGAGTGGTCCGTTGACAAACGTGTGCTTGCCGTAGAGCCAGTCAAGGACAGAGCTGTTGGATTGCAGGCCATCCACGATGAAGCGTACGGGCTCATCAAACATCGCCTGTCGGAGGTTGTCATCGAATGCTGGGAAGCGCTCGCGGTCGACAGCGGTGTGTTCTTCGAAGCGTCGGATGTCGAGCCAGTTTCCACCGAACTCAACGGCAAGTGCTTTAATCCGTGGATCCTTGACCATCCGCTTGGTTTGTGCTACGAGAGTCGCTGGCTCGTGGAGCTTTCCAGCGGCGGCAAGCTTCATGAGTTCAGCATCGGGCATGGATGACCAGAGGAAGTAGCTCAGTTTACTGGCCAGTGCAAAGTCATTCAGGGGTGCCTGTGTTTGCTTTGGAGCCGTGCGGAGCTTTTGCTGGAGCGTGGATGTAAGAGCAAAGCCATTTTCGCCTTGGATCAGGGCATCGATGTCGGCATCCAAATCTATGCGGTACAGGAACCGTGGGGAGAGCAGGATACGGATGACGGAGTCCCGGATGGCATCTTCGTGTGACAGGCCATCTTTGCTTTTGAGTGATGCATAGGTAGCCTGGAGGTCTTTGACTTCTGCAGGCGTTAGTGGGCGTCGCCAAGCCTTGGCGGCAAAATCAATCAGATCCTTGCGGTGGAGATGCTCGGCTACGCGGCGTGCCTGATCTTCGTGTTCGATGGCTGCTGTTGAGCGGTCGAAGTAGGCAGCGTATGCCGCGAGGGTTTCCGGCGTCGCATTCTTGCGCTTGGCTTTAGCGAGATAGAGCTCTTTGAATTTGGCAATACTCGCCGGGCTTGCGCATTTGCGGTCTTCAGATTTTGCGAAGTTGAATTCGGCATCCCGGGTTACGAGGATGGTCTGTGCTTCGTTACGTTCGTAGAAGATGCCCTGAAGGTACATCCGCTCGTTGAACTCAGCAACCACTTCAAAGTCTTTCCAGAGAGTGTCAAGTGTCTTCTTTGCGGCGTCATCCAGAACCAGCTCAACAAGCGGTGCATCATCCCGGAAGTAGCTGGTTGCATTGTGTGTGCCTCCCGTGAGGAAGCGTCCGGAGCGCTCGTACTGGGCATCGTATTCCATCAGGCCACGTTCATCGATATAGAACGTATCCGGGAAGATGGATGCAAATTTGGTGAACGACGCTATGTACGGTGCGCGTGCGGCTTCATCCTGTGGGATACCTGCATCATCATTGCTACCGATGAGGAGGCGACCAGTATCGAACTTACGTCGGGTTGAGGCATACAAGTGATCTTTCCAGAGCACATTGGTGTAGCTGCCGGGGGTGAATTCGCCTGGGACATTCAGGTTTGGATGGCGGTAGGCAATCTGCCTGCGCAGGTTACGTATCCAGTTTGCGACTTCTTTGAAACGCGGTTTAGGTGCCGTTTCGCCTGCCTTGGTCGGTGCCGGGATGGCATCCATGGATGCTCTAAGCTTTGCGATCGGACCGACCGTGATGGATTTATCATCCAAAAGCTCGGCAACAGTTTTCAGGTACTTGGCGCTGATGCCCGCATCTTTTGCGATTGTGTCCAGCGTGGCTGCGGGAGTTCCGAGGGCGCTGCGATGCTTGTAGCGCCACGCACCTTCGAGGTAGGTTGCGACGTCCGTTGGTTGCTTCCGGTAGAAATCAACGATGCGGAGGACGCAGAATTTATCTCTGTCCGGCTCTGACATCACTGGGTGGCTTGCGAATGCGAACCCACCGGATGTTAGGACGATGTTTTCAGCGACGGAGCGCGCGGCTTCGTAGTACTTTTTGGCGAGTGCGGGCGAGATGGTGAGGGATTCGCCTGAGTTATCAAAGCCCTCCTGATTCGCGGGGTCAACAGGGAATGCCTTGGTGGGTTTCATGTCGACGCCGGTAAGGTCACGGATGGTGTTGTCGTACTCGGAGTTGCTGAGGCGGCGTGCGAGGACGATGCCCGGATCACCTGCGGTGCGGTTGGCTTCGTAAGCGCGGACATCGGAGATCCACTTTACGACGGCTTGTCGCTCGGCTGGTTTGGGTTGCTTTGCGCCGGCGGGAGGCATTTCGACATCTGCTACGCGTTGCTTCGTCATCGACCAGTGTGGGATATCGGCGAGGACGGTCGCGATGTCGGTAAAGCGTGTCAGGTTGAGCTGTGCCTGTGGTTTGGTGGCTCCGTGACAGTTATTACAGTAGGTTGCAAGAAATGGCTTGACGGTGGTTTGGAACTGTTTTGCGAGCTCAGTCCTTGTGGGTGCGGGTTTAGCCGCTGGCGCGACGGGGGCTGCCCCTGCGATGAGGTGCATGATGGGTACGGTCAGTGTTGCTGTGAGTGCGATCAGTCCCCGGAAGCGGTGTGTCAGCATATGGTCCATTTTCTCAGCGAGGTTAGGGTTTCCAACCATTCAAGTAAGGGTGGGTTTCGAATCTTAGCACGGTGCTTTGTAATGTGTCTACAGATACCAGTGGTATGAAACCTCAGTGGCAGGTAATTGTTCAATTCACGGCGTGAAATCGCCGGTATTCACCATCCGTATAAAGATACGGACGACCTTTTGTGCATCGGCAAGGGCATCATGGGCGATGATGAATTCACTCTCTGGAAAGTAGTGTTTTGCGAGGCGTGCGAGGTTGGGTTTGCGGTAGCCATCCGTACCGGGAATCTTCATGATTCCGCGTCCTAGTTCCATGGTGCAGACGTGTTGTTTACCAAGCGTGACATTGGAGATGTCATAGCGTTCATACTCGCCATTTAGGACACCTGTGTCGAAGGCAATGTTATGGGCGACGATGTGGGTACATTCCGCGACGGCATTTTCGAAGGATGCGAGAACATCCCGAATCGGTTCTCCGAGGAGGAAGGCATCCGTTGTTGTGATGCCATGTATTTTGACGACATCATCCGGGATGGTCCACGTGTCGGGCTGGATGATGAAGGATGCGTGTGAGAT